>NZ_JAQMYQ010000003.1:0-213464 GCF_028369275.1 Mitsuaria sp. RG | reverse complement strand
CCCCCCCCCCCCCCCCCCCCCCCCCCCCCCCCCCCCCCCCCCGCGAAGGGGTTGACCCGATCCCTCTTACATCCTGCAACGCTCTATCCCACGGTACGCCCGGCATCCTCTGCCATACTCCTCGCGTACACAGTTTGAAATAGTCGCCCGGTTGAATAGCCGCGCCCTCCCCCTTATATACCCCGCAGTACGCAACGAACTTATCCGTCAGGAGAACGTAACAACCATGATGCGCATTCTGTTGTTTGTAGCCACCAACCTCGCGGTGGTGCTGGTTGCAAGCATTACCCTGAGCCTGTTCGGCTTCAACGGGTTCATGGCGGCCAACGGGGTTGACCTCAACCTCGGCCAGCTGCTGGTCTTCTGCGCCGTGTTCGGTTTCGCTGGCTCGCTCGTCTCCCTGTTCATCTCCAAGTGGATGGCGAAGATGACCACCGGCACCCAGATCATCACCCAGCCCCGCACCCGTCACGAACAGTGGCTGCTGCAGACCGTCGAGGAACTGTCCCGCGAGGCCGGCATCAAGATGCCCGAGGTGGGTATCTTCCCGGCCTACGAGGCCAACGCCTTCGCCACCGGCTGGAACCGCAACGACGCGCTGGTCGCCGTCTCCCAGGGCCTGCTGGAGCGCTTCTCGCCCGATGAGGTGCGTGCGGTGCTGGCCCACGAGATCGGCCACGTGGCCAATGGCGACATGGTCACCATGGCGCTGGTGCAGGGCGTGGTGAACACCTTCGTGATGTTCTTCGCCCGCATCATCGGCAACTTCGTCGACCGGGTGATCTTCAAGAACGAAGAAGGCCACGGCATTGCCTACTTCATCGCGACCATCGTCGCCGAGCTGGTCCTGGGCATCCTCGCCAGCATCATCGTCATGTGGTACTCGCGTCGCCGCGAGTTCCGCGCCGACGAAGCCGGCGCCCACCTGGCCGGTACCGGCGCGATGATCGGCGCGCTGCAGCGCCTGCGCTCCGAACAAGGCCTGCCGGTGCACATGCCCGACACCATGAAGGCCTTCGGCATCAATGGCGGCCTCAAGCATGGCCTGGCCGGCCTGCTGATGAGCCACCCGCCGCTGGAAGACCGCATCGACGCGCTGCGCCGTCGCGGTTGATCCAGGCAGCAACAAGAAAGGGCGACTTCGGTCGCCCTTTTTCATTGCCAGTACCGACCACATCGCGGGGCAAGCCCGCTCCCACGCCTGCACCAAACGGGCTGGCGTGGGAGCGGGCTTGCCCCGCGATGGCTTCAACGCCGAACGCTGTAGACTCGCTCAACCAAACTTTCGACACCAGCTTTGAGAAACTTCGGACTCTCGTCGAGAATCTCCCGCGCCTCGACCTCCTCGACCCACCACCCGGAAAACCCTGCCCGCACTTCGGCGTCCGGCACCGAAAACGGCGGCCCGTCGATCAATCCCTGGTCGTAATCCAGGGTCACCAACAGCCCGCGACAGGCCGCCGGCAACTGCTCACCCAACAACGCCATGTAGCGCTCGCGCATCGCCAGCGGCAAGGCGATCAGCGCCGCCCGGTCATATACCCCCGCGCAGTCCGCCAGATCCTCGGCACGCAGGGCAAACACATCCCCGCACCACAGCTCCACCTCGTCGCTGCGCCACACCTCGAAGGCACCGTGCCGGACAATCTGCGCCACCAGGCCATGTTCGGTGAAGAAGTCCGCCACCGCCCTGCGCGACAGCTCCACCCCCAGCACCCGATAACCCTGGGCGGCCAGCCAGAGCAGGTCCAGGCTCTTGCCACACAGCGGCACCAACACTCGCGCGCCCGGGGCCAGCCCCAAGGTCGGCCAGTGCGCCTGCAGGTACGGGTTCACCTGGGATTGGTGAAAGCCGATCTGGTTGTCCGCCCACCGCTTGTGCCAGAACGCTGGCTCCATGATTCCTCCCGGTTTTTCGATAAAAGCCTGTGAAAACTTATATTGGATCTCGATCGAAGGCTGATCGAAGATGGCAGCATCTTACCTGCCAGGACCCCGCCATGCTGCCCAGCCTGTTTATCTCCCACGGATCGCCCATGCTCGCCCTGCAACCCGGTGCCAGTGGCCCGGCCCTGGCCGCGCTGGCCCGTGCCCTGCCCCGGCCGAAGGCGATCGTGGTGGTGTCGGCGCACTGGGAAAGCCGCGAGCTGCTGGTGATGGGCAACGCTCAGCCGCAGACCTGGCATGACTTCCATGGTTTTCCGCCGGCGCTGTATGCCGTGCAATACCCCGCGCCCGGCGCGCCGGAACTGGCCCAGCGGATCGCCGAGCGCCTGGGCGCGCAGCTGGACTCGCAGCGGCCCTTCGACCATGGTGCCTGGGTGCCGCTTTCACTGATGTATCCCGAGGCGGATATTCCGGTGGTTCAGGTGTCGCTGCCCAGCCAGGCCGGCCCTGATCTGCAACTGAAGGTTGGCCGGGCGCTGTCGGCACTGCGCGAGGAAGGCATCCTGCTGGTCGGCTCGGGCAGCATCACCCACAACCTGGGCGAGCTGGACTGGCATGCCGGGCCGGACGCGGTCGAGCCCTGGGCGCTGGCGTTTCGTGACTGGGTGGTGGAGCGGTTGAACGCTGGGGATGAGGCGGCGCTGGTGGATTATCGACGGCAGGCGCCGTTTGCGCTGCGTAACCATCCCAGTGATGAGCATCTTTTGCCGTTGTTCTTCGCCATGGGGGCTGGTGGGCGGTGTGGGGTCGTGCACCAGGGGTTTACGCTGGGGGCGCTGGGGATGGATATCTATCGGTTCGACTGACGGGCCTCTTCGCGGGTAAACCCGCTCCCACAGGTACAGCGCGATACCTGTGGGAGCGGGTTTACCCGCGAAGAGGCCGGGACAGGCAAAAAAAAATCCCCGACCAAAAGGCCGGGGATTTTTTATTGCAGCGCCAGGATCAGTCTTCGCGGTAACGGCGCAGCTTCAGCTGCTTGCCGGCCACGCGGGTGTCCTTGAGCTTGGTCAGCAGGCGCTCGAGACCGTCTTCCGGCAGCTCGACCAGGCTGAAGCTGTCACGCACCTGGATACGACCGATGGCGTCACGCGCCAGGCCACCCTCGTTGAGGATCGCGCCCAGCAGGTTCTTGGCGGCGATGCCGTCACGGGCACCCAGGGCGGTACGGCAACGCACGCGGCCTTCGGCCAGCGGCATCGGCGCGCGGCGCTCGCGGTCACCACGGTCCGGACGCTCGCCACGCTCGGTACGCTCAGTGCGCTCACGCGGGCTGTAGGTCGGTACCAGCGGCTGCTCGCGCTCCACCGAAGCCAGGTCCAGCGCCTGACCGTTGGTGGCCTTGCGCAGCAGGGCCGAGGCCAGGGCACGGGCACTGCAACCCAGGTCGGCGGTCAGGCGGTCGAACAGCTCGCCGTGGCTGGCCTCGGATTCGGCCACCAGCGGCGCCAGGCTCTTGGTCAGCTTCTTGATGCGCGCATCCAGCACGGCTTGCGGGTTAGGCAGGCGGGCTTCGGCGACTTTCTGACCGGTGACACGCTCGATCACCTGCAGCATGCGGCGCTCACGCGGGGTGACCAGCAGCAGCGCGCGGCCATCGCGACCGGCACGGCCGGTACGGCCGATACGGTGCACGTAGGACTCCGGATCGTACGGCATGTCGACGTTGAACACGTGGGTGATGCGCGGTACGTCCAGACCACGGGCAGCGACGTCGGTGGCGACGACGATGTCCAGGCGACCGTCCTTGAGCGAGTCGATCACGCGCTCACGCTGGTTCTGGGCGATGTCGCCGTTCAGCGCGGCAGCCTTGTAGCCTTTGGCTTCCAGGGCGGCGGCCAGGTCCAGGGTGGCCTGCTTGGTACGCACGAAGGCGATCAGCGCGTCGAACTCTTCCACTTCCAGCAGGCGCAGCACGGCCGGGATCTTCTGGTCGGCGTGGACCATCAGGTGGGCCTGCTCGATCGCGGTCACGGTCTGGGTCTTGCTCTGGATCTTGACGTGCTTCGGCTCGCGCAGGTGGCGCTCGGCGATGGCACGGATCGAGGCCGGCAGGGTGGCGGAGAACAGCACGGTCTGGCGGGTGGCAGGGATGGCGTCGAAGATCACTTCGAGGTCATCCATGAAGCCCAGCTTGAGCATCTCGTCGGCTTCGTCGAGTACCAGGTACTGGACGGTGGACAGGACTTTCTCGTCGCGGCGCAGGTGGTCGCACAGGCGGCCCGGGGTGGCGACGACGATCTGTGCGCCATTGCGAATGGCACGCAGCTGTGGGCCCATCGGGGCACCACCGTACACGGCCACCACGTTAACGCCCGGCATCTGCTTGGCGTAGGTTTCGAAAGCGGTGGCTACTTGCAGCGCCAACTCACGGGTTGGCGCCAGGATCAGGGCTTGCGGTTCGCGCTTGCTCACGTCGATCTTGTTGAGGATCGGCAGGGCGAAGGCAGCGGTCTTGCCGGTGCCAGTCTGCGCCTGGCCGATCATGTCGTGACCGGCGAGGATGATCGGGATCGACTGTTGCTGGATGGCCGACGGCTCTTCATAGCCGGTGGCCAGGACGGCAGCAACGATGTTCGGATTGAGTTCGAGAGCGGCGAATCCGCCGGTTTCCTGGGTCATGGGTCTGCCTCTAGGTGCATCCGCAAAGACCCATGCTCCAAAGCTGCACATGCCTTGAAAGACCAGTCGGTCACCCAGGCAGCTTTGGCGGCGGGGATTTGCGAAAACGATTGAAATAGGAACGTCTTGGGAAGGTCCGCCTAGCGGACGCGCAGCCGAAGCTGGATTCGGAGGATTTGCACCACCTGATTTTGAGGTCCGCTAAAAGACCGGCGCGTACTATACCCGAAATAGCCGTGAATTGTGAGAAATATTTCGAAGATCAAGGGCCATATTGGATCCAGGCTGAATCGTTTCCCTGTAGGAGCGGCCTTGTGCCGCGAATGGGCCGCAATGCGGCCCCAGGATGTGTGCCTACCTCAAGATCGCCGGGGCCGCTGTGCGGCCCTTTCGCGGCACAAGGCCGCTCCTACAGGGGGCGCACACTCGGATCAGGTCGCCGGGCGGATTTCCTTGATCAGGTATTCCAGCGAATAGCCCAGGCGCGGCGCCAAGGCTGCAGCCCGGGCCCGCACGGCATCGATATCCAGCGTCTGCTCCAGGTCCGCCGGCACCAGCACGATCACGTTGCCCTCCTTCACCGGCAACTCCCAGTAATGGCGGTGGTACAAACCACGCAACAAGGCTGCGCCCAGCGGCTTGCCGTCGTCCCCGGCCCACTGGTTGATCACCAGCCAGCCATCGGGGTTCAGCTGCTTCTGGCAGTTCTCCAGGAAGCCCCAGGCCAGGTGGCCGACACCGGGACCATAGTCGGTATAAAGGTCGACGAACAGCAGGTCGGCCTTCTCCGCGCTGGGCAAAAGCTCGAGGGCGTCGCCCACCCGCACATACAGCCGCGGGTCGTCGTCCAGGCCCATGTACTCCATGGCCAGGCGCGGCACGTCGGGGCGCAGCTCGATGGCCTCGACATCCTCCAGCGGCAGGAACTTCAGGCACGCCTGGGTCAGGGTGCCGGCGCCAAGGCCGAGGAACAGCGCGCTCTCCGGCTGCCCGTGGCACAGCGCGCCGACCAGCATGGCGCGGGTGTAGTCGTACTCCAGCCAGCTTGGGTCGGCGGTGAAGGTGCAGCTCTGCTCGATGGCGTCGCCGAACTCGAGGAAGCGATAGTCATCCACCTCGTACACGCTGATGACGCCAAAGGCGTCCTCGACCCGTGCCAGCAGCCGCTCTTCCCGCTCCGTCGCCATCCTTACCACCTGCCCGCGCAAAACGTGCATTGTCCGCCAATGCCGGTGGTGCAACAAGCACACCCGGGCGTACCATGGCTGGCAGGCCTTAACGACACTTATGGATAGAGCTTGCGATGACCCGACAATGGACCCCTGACAGCTGGCGCGCCCTGCCGATCCAGCAGCAACCGATCTACCCCGACGCCGCGCACCTGCTGAAGGTGGAGCAGACCCTGGCCAGCTACCCGCCACTGGTGTTTGCCGGCGAGGCACGCGAGCTGCGCCGGCAGTTCGCCGAAGTGACCCAGGGCCGGGCGTTCCTGCTGCAGGGCGGCGACTGCGCCGAGAGCTTCGCCGAATTCTCCGCGGCGAAGATCCGCGACACCTTCAAGGTGCTGCTGCAGATGGCCATTGTCATGACCTTCGCCGCCGGCTGCCCGGTGGTCAAGGTCGGGCGCATGGCCGGCCAGTTCGCCAAGCCGCGCTCGGCCAATGACGAGACCATCGGCGACATCACCCTGCCCGCCTACCGTGGCGACATCGTCAACGGCATCGGTTTCGACGAAAAGAGCCGCGTTCCCGACCCCGAGCGCCTGCTGCAGGCCTACCACCAGGCCACCGCCAGCCTCAACCTGCTGCGCGCCTTCGCCCAGGGCGGCTTCGCCGACCTGCACCAGGTGCACAAGTGGAACCTGGACTTCATCGCCAACTCGGCGCTGGCCGACAAGTACCACCAGTTGGCCAACCGCATCGACGAGACCCTGGCCTTCATGCGCGCCTGCGGCCTGGACACCGCGCCGCAACTGCGCGAGACCAGCTTCTTCACCGCCCACGAAGCGTTGCTGCTCAACTACGAGGAAGCCTTCGTGCGCAGCGACAGCCTGACCGGCGACTACTACGACTGCTCGGCGCACATGCTGTGGATCGGCGACCGCACCCGCCAGCTCGACGGCGCCCATGTCGAGTTCCTGCGCGGCGTGCACAACCCGATCGGGGTCAAGGTCGGCCCGAGCATGAACCCCGAGGAGCTGATCCGCCTGATCGATGTGCTCAACCCGGACAACGACCCGGGCCGCCTGAACCTGATCGTGCGCATGGGCGCCGGCAAGGTCGGCGACCACCTGCCGGGGCTGATCCGCACCGTGCAGCGCGAAGGGCGCCAGGTGCTGTGGAGCTCCGACCCGATGCACGGCAACACCATCAAGGCCAGCAGCGGCTACAAGACCCGCGATTTCGCGCAGATCCTCGATGAGGTCAAGCAGTTCTTCCAGGTGCACCAGGCCGAGGGCAGCCACGCTGGCGGCATTCATATCGAGATGACCGGGCAGAACGTCACCGAGTGCATCGGCGGCGCCCGGCCGATCACCGAAGATGCCCTGTCAGACCGCTACCACACCCACTGCGACCCGCGGATGAACGCCGATCAGTCGCTGGAGCTGGCGTTCCTGATCGCCGAAACCCTCAAGCAGGTACGCCGCTGAGCAATGCCTGACGCAGCCGGCTGCCCTCGGCGCGGGGGCAGTTGAGCTGCACCTGCGCCAGGCCCAGCCAGTTGGCCAGCTGCCGCAGGCTGAGCGCCAGCGCCTGGTAGCCCGCCTCGTCCAGCCCCAACGCCTCTTCGTGCACCGCATGCACCGCCAGGCGCCCGTGGGCGCGCTCGGCACGCAGGTCCAGGCGGGCGGCGATGCGCCCGTCGTGCAGGAATGGCAGCACGTAGTAGCCGTACACCCGCTTATGCGCCGGCGTGTAGATCTCCAGGCGGTAGCGGAAATCGAACAGGCGCTCGGTACGCTCGCGCGCCCAGACCAGCGAATCGAACGGCGAGAGCAAGGCGCTGGCTTCGATGCGCCTGGGAATCCGTGGCACCCCCGCGACATAGGCCGGTTGTTTCCAGCCCTGCACGGTGCAGGCCTGCAGGTGCCCGGCCTCGACCAATACGGCCAGGGCGGCCTTGCTCTGCTGCGGCGAGAGGCGAAAGTAGTCGCGCAGGTCCTGTTCGGTGGCCACGCCCAGGGCGCCGGCGGCATGCAGCAGCAAGCCCTGGTGCGCTTCGGCCTCGCTGGGCCGGGCCTGATCGAGGATGGCCGCCGGCAGCACCCGCTCGGGCAGGTCGTACAGACGCTCGAAACCGCGACGCCCGGCCACGGTGACCTCGCCGGCGGCGAACAGCCATTCCAGCGCGTGCTTCTCTTCGCTCCAGTCCCACCAGGGGCCGGCGCGCTCTTCGCGGGTGGACAGGCTGCCCGCGCCCAGCGCGCCCTGGTCGCGCACCGCCGCCAGCACCCGCTCGATCACCTCGCGCCGCTCGCGGCCGAACGCGGCCAGTTGCCGGTAGATGCCCTTGCCGTCGGCGGCGTGGGCCATGCGCCAGCGCATCAGCGGGTACAGCGCCAGCGGCAGCAGCGATGCTTCATGGCCCCAATACTCGAACAATCGGCGCTGGCGGCGCTGGCCCCAGGCGAGCTGGTCAAGCAGGTCGTGCGGGTAGTCGCCCAGGCGCGAAAACAGCGGCAGGTAGTGGGAGCGCACCAGGGCATTGACCGAGTCGATCTGCACCACGCCCAGGCGCTGGAACATGCGCGTGAGACTGCCAAGGGTCGGCGGGCTGCCGGGCGACTTGCCGAAGCCCTGGGCGGACAGGGCCAGACGGCGGGCCTGGTGGATAGACAGTTCGAGGGGCAATGGAGGTACCTCACAGTGGCTCTGCAACTCATTCTGTGTCTGCACCATAGCATTCGCGGGTAAACCCGCTCCCACAGGGTTAGCGTTGACCAGGGAACAACAGCGAACCTGTGGGAGCGGGTTTACCCGCGAAGAGGCTAGCAAAGCCTTCACGGCCTATTTACGCAACGGATCCTCCCAGAAATGCCGGTCGGCCTCCTGCTGGATATCCGCCCGCGACAACCCCAGGTCGTGCAGCGTGGCATCGCTCAGGCGCGCCAGTTCGTCGCGTTGGCGGTGCAGCTCGTACCAGCGCAGCAGCCGCCCGCCGGCATCGTGCAGCAGGTGGCCGAGGGTAGACCCAGGCTGGTGAGCAACGTTGAAATGACCTTTCATCTTGACGCCCTCCTTGTGGATGGCTCCAGTCTCTGCCCAGGCCTAAGATCAATCCAACGAATGTTTCTGATGTCATGCATCTCGGAGATTGATGCCATGTCCCAGTATCAGAGTCTCGACGCGGACGTGCTGCGCACCTTCGTCGCCATCGCCGAGCAAGGCGGCTTCACCCGCGCCGGCGAGGTGGTCAACCGCACCCAGTCGGCGGTGAGCATGCAGATGAAGCGCCTGGAAGAGGACATCCTGCAGCGCCAGCTGTTCGAGCGCGACGGCCGCCAGGTGCGCCTCACCGCCGAGGGCCAGGTCCTGCTGGGCTATGCCCGGCGCATCCTCAAGCTGCACGGCGAGGTGTTCAACACCCTGCGCATGCCGCACATGGTTGGCGTGGTGCGCATCGGCACCCCGGACGACTACGCCATGCGCTACCTGCCGGGCATCCTCACCCGCTTCGCCCAGGCGTACCCGTTGATCCATGTCGAGGTGCACTGCGACTCGTCCAAGCAGCTGATGCTGCGCCAGGACCTGGACCTGACCATCGTCACCCGCGAGCCGGGCAACGAGGTCGGCCAGCTGCTGCGCCAGGAACGCCTGGTGTGGGCCGCGGCCAAGGGCTTCTGCCCCCACGAGCAGCGGCCGATGCCGCTGGCGCTGTTCAACACCGACTGTTTCTGCCGCGCCTGGACCTGCAACGCCCTGGAGCGCCAGGGCATCGAATACCGCATCGCCTACACCAGCCCGAGCCTGGCGGCGATCTTCGCCATCGTGCATGCCGGCCTGGCGGTGACCGCGCAGCTACAGAGCCTGATCGGCGGCGACCTGCGCATCCTCGGCGCGGACGACGGCCTGCCGCAGTTGCACATGGCCAATGTGATGCTGCTGCGCAACGACCAGCAGCATTCGCCGATCACCGACTGCATGGCCGAGTACATCGTCGAAGGGTTCAAATAAGCATCCCGCCCGCCCCCTGTAGGAGCGGGCTTGTCCCGCGATGGGCCGCAACGCGGCCCCGGCTATCTAGAGCTCGAACCCAAGCATCACCGCACACACCACCAAAAACCCGCAGAACAGCGTGCGTAACACCCTCTCCGGCAACGCATGGGCCAGCTTCACCCCCCAGCTGATGCTCAGCAACCCACCCACAGCCAGCGGAACCCCGATGCTCCAGTCGACACTCTGGTGCAGCCCATAGGTCAGCAAGGTCACCATGGTGCTAGGCGCAGCCAACGCCAGCGATAACCCCTGGGCCACCACTTGGGTGGTGCCGAACACCGAGGTCAAGATCGGTGTGGCCACCACCGCCCCGCCCACGCCGAACAGCCCGCCCATGGTCCCGGCGAAGCTGCCCAGCACGCCCAGCCAGGGCCACGGATAACGCAGTTGGTTGCTCGGCGGCCTGACCGGCAGAAACATCCGCGCCACGTTCCAGATCGCCAGCGCCACCAGGAAACCGACGAAGTACAGGCGCATCGACTGGGCATCGATGCCCACCGCCCAGATCGACCCCAGCCAGGCGAACACAAAGCTGCACAGCGACAACGGCACCGCGTGGCGCAGCTCGATGCGGTTACGCTGGTGATAGCGCCACAGCGCCAGCAACACGTTGGGCACCACCATCACCAGGGCGGTGCCCTGGGCCAGCTGTTGGTCAAGGCCGAACAGCACGCCCAGCGCCGGAATGGCGATCAACCCGCCGCCGATGCCGAACAGCCCACCCAGGGTGCCGAGCGCGGCACCCAGCACGATATACATCACCCACTCGATCATCAGCGCCTCTTCCGCCTGCTTTCAGAGAATGAGGGCATGCTAGCCAGTCGCGGCTGGCGGGGAAACGCACAGCAGCGCACAATGGCTTTGCGTATTTCGCACAAGCACCGAGCCGCCATGAGCCCCGACATCCTTACCGAACAACTCAGCCTGTTCCTCGACGTGCTGGAAACCGGCAGTTTCTCCGCCGCCGCCCGGCGCCACCCGTTGACGCCCTCCGCCGTGGCGCGGCGCATCGACAACCTGGAAAGCGCGGTGGGCAGCCGCCTGTTTTCGCGCAGCACCCACGCCGTGCGCCCGACGCCGGCCGGCAACGCCTTCGCCGAACGGGCCCGGCGCATCATCGAAGAGCTGCGCCTGGCGCGCGCCGAGGCGGTGTCGTTGAGCAACGCCCCGGAAGGCTTGATCCGCATCGACGCACCGGCCGCCTTCGGCCGTCGTCACCTGGCCCCGGCCATCGCTGACTTCCTGGTGGCCTACCCCGGGCTCGACGTGCAGTTGCGTCTGATCGACAGCTTCGTCGACCTGCATGGCAGCCACCTGGGCGAAGTGGACCTGGTGCTGCGCGCCGGCCCCCTGGCCGATACCCGCCTGGTGGCCACGCCCCTGGCCTACATGGTGCGCATCGCCTGTGCCAGCCCTGCGTACCTGGCCAGCCGCGGGGTGCCGGCCTGCCCCAGCGAACTGCCCGGGCACGACGGCCTCGACTGGGACGGGCTGGCCCCGCCGTTCGCCTGGCGTTTCGCGGTCGACGGCCAGACCCGCCTGTACCGTCCGGCGCGCATGCGCATGGCCGCCAACAACGCCGAGACCCTGCTGTTCGGCGCCCTGGCCGGCCTGGGCATCGCCCACCTGCCGACCTGGCTGATCAGCGACTACCTGCTGCGCGGCGAACTGGTCCCGCTGTTCTGCGACAACGGCCTGCCGCAACCTGAGACCAGCGGCATCTATGCCCTGCGCCTGGAACATGAAACGAACTCTCGCAGCCGCTTGCTGCTCGAATTTCTCAAGAGCCGTTTCAGCCCGGTGCCGCCCTGGGACCTGGCGCTGAGAAGCGAGCTGCGCTGGCAATGAGCGCACCAAGCTTTGGCGTGCTAGATTTTAACCCTTACCGATTCCAAGGACCTGCATGAACGCCGACACCCAAGCCCCCTGCAACGCGCTGCTGCTGGACAACCAGGTCTGCTTCGCCCTGCACTCGACCTCGTTGCTGATGACCAAGGTCTACAAGCCCCTGCTGCAGGCGCTGGGCCTGACCTACCCGCAGTACCTGGCCATGCTGGTCCTGTGGGAACAGGACGGCCTGACCGTGGGCGAGATCAGCCAGCGCCTGCTCACCGACCCCGGTTCGCTGACGCCGCTGCTCAAGCGCCTTGAGAGCGAAGGCCTGCTCAAGCGCAGCCGCAGCCGCGAGGATGAACGGGTGGTGCTGGTGCAACTGACCGACAAAGGCCGCGCCCTGCAGGTCGAGGCCCAGCGCGTGCCACAGTGCATTCTGCAGGCCAGCGGCCATAGCGCCGAGCAACTGCGCAAGCTGCAGGCCGACCTGCTCGCCCTGCGTGCGCAGCTGCAAGAAAACCTCTGACGTCTAAGCTGTGAGATGGCTGTTCGGATGAATGGTCGAATATTTAACTTGCGCGCTAAATAATTGCGCGCTAAGTTAATCCCATACCCACTCAGCGCCGACGGCGCACAGCACCCAAGCGAGGCTCAAGATGCAAAAGGTCACTCCGCTGTACATCGCAGAAGCCACTTCCACCGGTGGTCGTGATGGCAAATCCCGCTCCAGCGACGGCAAGCTGGAAGTCAAGCTGAGCACCCCCAAGGAGCTGGGTGGCGCGGGCGGTGACGGCACCAACCCCGAGCAGATGTTCGCCGCCGGCTACTCGGCCTGCTTCATCGGCGCGCTGAAGTTCGTCGCCGGCCAGGAGAAAAAGGCCCTGCCGGCGGATACGTCGATCACCGCCAAGGTCGGTATCGGCCAGATCCCGGGCGGCTTCGGCCTGGACATCGACCTGCACATCAACCTGCCGGGCCTGGCCCAGGCCGACGCCGAAGGGCTGGTGGAGAAGGCGCACAAGGTCTGCCCTTACTCCAACGCCACCCGCGGCAATGTGGATGTGCGGTTGCATGTGACGGTGTGATACACGATCGATGTGTAGGAGCGGCCTCGTGCCGCGAAAGGACCGCAGAGCGGTCCCGGAATGCACGAGGGCTGCTTCTTAGGTTTGCCTGATCCATGGTCGGGGGCGCTTCGCGCCCCTTTCGCGGCGCAAGGCCGCTCCTACAGGGGCCAGACAACCCGCCATAAAAAACCCGGCCAAGGCCGGGTTTTTTTGTGCTTATCGCAAGAAGGATTACTTCTTGGAACGGCCCTTGAAGCTGTTGTCGCGAGTGTCGATGTCGATCCACTCGTCGATCTGGATGAAGTCGGCAACCGAGATCTCGGTACCGTTCTTCAGCTTGGCAGGCTTCATGACCTTGCCCGAGGTGTCGCCACGCGCGGCGTTCTCGGTGTAGACGACCTGGCGGCTGATGGTGGTCGGCAGTTCTACCGAGACCAGACGGCCTTCGAAGAACACGGCTTCGCAGATGTCTTCCATGCCTTCTTCGATGTACGGCAGAACGGCGTCGATGTCTTCGGCGTTCAGTTCGTACATGGTGTAGTCGGTGGTGTCCATGAAGGTGTACGAGTCACCGCTGATGAACGACAGGGTCGCTTCTTTGCGATCCAGGATCACGTCGTCCAGCTTGTCGTCCGCACCGTATACGGTTTCGGTCTTGTAGCCGGTCAGCAGGTTCTTCAGCTTGGTCTTCATGATCGCGCTGTTACGGCCCGACTTGGTGAACTCAGCTTTCTGAACCAGCCACGGGTCGTTGTCGATCCGCAGTACGGTACCGGGTTTCAGTTCTTTACCAGTTTTCATTACGAAGTATCCGAATCTGGATGGATTTATAAAAATCGAGGCCGCGTATCATAGCGAATTTCGGTAAAACTGTACCAGCCTCGTAGCAAGGTCCGGCCGAGCGGCCTGCGCGGCCTGCCACTGGCGGGCATGTTCGCGCACTTCGTCCCAGTGCGGCTGCAGCGCCTGCCAGGCCTGGCCCATCGGGCGATCCATGTTCCAGGCACGCCACAGTTCGGTCAGCGCCTGGCCGGCGGCGGCCGACAGGCCTTGGCGATAAAGGGCGAGGAATGCCTCGAGCTTTTCCCAGTGGGCGTTCTCTTCCTGGATGTAGATGTGCCAGAGCATCGGCACGCCAGCCCATTGCGCGCGCACGAACGAGTCTTCGCCGCGCACGGCGTTGAAATCGCAGCTCCACAGCAGCCGGTCGTAGTCCTCCTGGCTGACGAAAGGCAGGACCTGCACGGTCAAGGCTCCGCGCCGATGCAGCGCGCCCACGGGCAGGTCAGCCACGCCCAGCCAGTTGCCGAGGTCACCCAGGATGCGCCCCTGCGGTACCAGCAGATGGGTGGGATGCACATCGGCGGCCAGCACATCGAGCCAGTTGCCCAGCTGCGGGTTCTCGTAGGCGAACAGCGAGATCAGCCGGGCCCCTTCCCGAGGCTGCACACCCAGGCCCGCAAGGAAATCCGCCCGCTCGTCAGGCTCCTGGCGGAACGCCTGGCAACGCGGTAGCAAGGTGGCTTCACGCAGCAACCCACCGGTGTTCTCGGTGAAGCCCGGGAAGAAGAAGAACTTGCGCAGCCCATTGGCCTGGGGCGAGGGCAAGCCATGGCAGCCCTCCACCCAGTCTTCGGCACTGAGGTAGTCCAGGTTCAGCCACAAAGGCGGCGTGGGCTGACGGGCCATGGCCTCGACGTAGCCGTCCGGCAGTTGGCAAGCAAAGGCGCCTACCACCACCTGGGCTGGCTCCGCCCCTTGCCACGTGACAGGCCAGTGGCGTACCTCGACCCCTTGCCGCCACTGCTGCCCGGCCTGGCTGTCGGCGTCCGGACACAGGCGCGCGAAAGCCTGCAGGTCGTCCACCCACAGGCGCACCGCCAGGTCGTGCTCGGCCGCCAGCTGGCGCGCCAGGCGCCAGGTGACGCCGATGTCGCCATAGTTGTCGACGACCGTGCAGAAGATGTCCCAGGTGGTTTTCATCGCCACGTTCCGTTACCTGCGAAAAAAGACCGCGGATTTTGCGGATATTTACCCGTCAGCAAAAGCGCGGCGCTGAAAAAACCTGTCGCGCCATGCGAGAATGGTCCCTCGAACCGCCTGCCAGGAGGCCGCCATGCCCCGCCCCCGCGAATTGAAGATCACCCTCAGACCCGTGCAACTGGTGCTGTGCGTCGCCCTGGGTCTGTGGCTCGGCGCCGTGGCCATCGCCTTGAGCCTGTGGCTGGCCCTGCGCCTGTGGCCGGCACAGGTGCAGCCACTGGTCGAGGCCGCCGTCCCCGCCGTGGTCCAGCCTGCGCCTGCCGCCGCGCCAGCACAACCGGCCGACGCCCAGGCGCAGATGTTCGAGCACTACAAGGAGATCCTGCACAAGCAGGAACTGCAACAGGCCGCCGAGGCCGCCCAGGGCAATCCGCGCAACCTCAACAGCCCCAAATGCCAGTTCTGGCTGCAGCAGAACCGCACCGCGCCGACCGACAAGAGCCAGGCCAACGTGCTGGAGTTCTGCTACTGACCATGGACAAGGCCTGCCTGCTGCAATGCATCATCGCCACCCTCGAGCTCGACATGGAGGTGCTGCGCCGTGCCGCCCAGACCGCCTACGAGGCCGCCACCGCCGAAGAGAACATCGCCGAGAACAAGTACGACACCCTGGGGCTTGAGGCGTCGTACCTGGCCACCGGGCAGGCGCGGCGCACGGCCGAGATCCGCCAGGCGTTGCACACCTACCAGCAGTGGGTGCTGCGCGATTACGACCCGGCGCGGGGGATCCAGATCGGTTGCCTGGTGACCCTGGAAGATGAAGCGGGCCAGCGGCGCCGGCTGTTCCTCGGGCCGGAAGGAGCCGGGCTGAAGGTTGGCGAGGGGGATGGGCTGGTGACGGTGATCACGCCACGCGCGCCGCTGGGGCAGCAACTGCTCGGCAAGCGGGTGGATGACGAAGTGGGCCTGGTGGTGGCTGGGGTGGCGCAGGTGCAGTTCATCATCGATATCACCTGATAGAGCGCCATCGCGGGGCAAGCCCGCTCCCACGCAGCCCACAGGAGCCTGAGTCATCATGCAAGACCGTGACTCCTGAGCTCGATGCAGTGCCGTCGTGGGAGCGGGCTTGCCCCGCGAAAGGCCATCAATGGCGCTGCAACGCATCGAACCGCCCCGCCAGCCCCTGCTCGGCGAACTGCTCCACCACGAAATCGATGAAGGCCCGGGTCTTACCCGGCAACAGCTTGCGCTCGGCGTAGTACAGGCTGATATGTCCATCGTCCACGTACCAGTCCGGCAACACCCGGCTCAGACGCCCGGCAGTCAGATAGGGCAAGGCGAACGGCAGGCTGACCAGGGCGATGCCCAGGCCTTGCTCGGCCACCGCGCAGGCGGCGTCTGAATCGCTCATGGTCAGGCGCTGGGGCAGTTGCAGCGGCTGTTGCTCCTGCCAGCGACTGGTCAGCGGCCAACTGCGCACCCGGCCGGTCTGCGGCGAGCGGATAAGGATGCCGGCGCACGCCTGCAACTGCTCCGGGCGGCTCAGTGGTCCGTGCTGTTGCAGGTAGCCCGGCGAAGCGACCAGCACTCGGTGTGCCGGGGTCAGCTTGCGCGCCACCACCCCCGGCGGCAGTTCGAAGCCGCCACCGATGGCGGCGTCGAAGCCCTGGCCGATCAGGTCGACCTGGCGATTGTCGAAGTGCCAGTCCGCCGTCACCGCCGGAAAACGGGCCAGGAACTCGCCCAGCAGCGGCAACACGTACAGGCGCCCGAATACCGTGCCCATGCTGACCCGCAACACGCCCGAGGGATGCCCTTCGCAGTTGGCGAGATTGGCCACCGCGTACTGGATGGTGCGAAAGCTCTCGCTCACTTCGGCCAGAAAGCGCTGACCGGCCTCGGTCAGGGTCAACTTGCGCGTGCTGCGCAGGAACAACCGCACACCGAGCCGCGCCTCCAGCTGGGCGACGTTCTTGCCGACCGCCGCCGGGGTGAGCGACAGGCGCCTGGCCGCCTCGGCAAAGCTGCCGACTTCGGCGCTGCGGATGAAGCATTCCAGGCTGCTGAAGGATTCCATCACGGCCATTATCAACTCCTGGTTTATTCTGAGTAACTCGATTGCCATCTTATCAACAGGTAATCGAGCGCCGATACTGCGTCCATCCCAAGGCATCCGGCCTTGCTTCACTGCAGGAGATCAGCATGTCCCAAGCACTTCCCCTCACCGGCAAGGTGGCCCTGGTCCAGGGCGGTTCCCGCGGTATCGGCGCGGCCATCGTCCGCCGCCTGGCCCGCGACGGCGCCAAGGTCGCCTTCACCTATGTCAGTTCCAACGCCAGCGCCGAAGCCCTGGCGGGTGAAATCAACAACGCCGGCGGCCAGGCCCTGGCCCTGCGCGCCGACAGCGCCGACATCCAGGCCGTGCAACAGGCCGTGGCCGACACCGCCAAGGCCTTCGGCGGTCTCGATATCCTGGTCAACAACGCCGGCGTGCTGGCGGTGGCGCCAGTGGCCGAATTCGACCTGGCCGACTTCGACCGCCTGCTGGCGATCAACGTGCGCAGCGTGTTCGTGGCCACCCAGGCAGCGGTGAAGCACATGGGCAAGGGTGGACGGATCATCAACATCGGCAGTACCAACGCCGAGCGCATGCCGTTCGCCGGCGGCGCACCCTATGCCATGAGCAAGTCGGCGCTGGTCGGCCTGACCAAGGGCCTGGCCCGGGACCTGGGGCCGCAGGGGATCACCGTCAACAATGTGCAGCCGGGGCCGGTGGACACCGACATGAACCCGGCCAGCGGCGAGTTCGCCGAGAGCCTGATTCCGTTGATGGCCATCGGGCGCTACGGGCAGGCGGATGAAATCGCCAGCTTTGTTGCCTACCTGGCGGGGCCTGAAGCAGGGTACATCACCGGGGCGAGCCTGCTGGCCGATGGTGGGTTTGCGGCCTGAGGTGCCATTCCCCTGTAGGAGCGGCCTTGTGCCGCGAAAGGGCCGCGCAGCGGCCCCTGCGATCCATGCGTCGACACTGAGATCCTGGGGCTGCCTTGCAGCCCTTTCGCGGCGCAAGGCCGCTCCTACAGGGGAGCATCAGGTCGGCGGGAGGCTCTGTTCCATGACGTCGAGGAACGCCCGCGCCGCGGGCGTGGGGCTCGGCGACCAGACCGCATACAAATGCCGCACCGGCGCATCCACCAGCGGCACCATGGCCACCCCCTGAAAACCCCGGGCGACACGCTCGGGCACCAACCCCAGCGCCATCGCGCGCTGGACGAACTTTTCCACCAGGCGAATATGGCCAATCTCGAACTGCACCCGATGCTGCAACCCCGCCGCCTGGAACGCCTCATCGGTCTGCCGGCGCGCCCCGGTGCCCTCGGGAAAGTCCACCAGCACCTCGTCGGCCAGATCGGCCAGGGCCAGCCGCGCCCTGCCCGCCAGCCGATGGCCGGGCGGCAACACCGCCACCAGTTCCTCCCGCGCCAGCAGGCGATGCTGCACGCCATGCAGCGCCTCGCCCTGCCACAGGCCGATGAAACCCACGTCCAGGCGCCGTTCGCAGACGTCCGCCATCAGCAACTCGCTCTTGGCGGTCAACCAGCGCACGTCCACATCCGGATAACGCTCATGGAACACCGCCAGCAGATCGACCAGGTCGAGCGCTGTGAGCGAGCTGATCTCGCCGATCGACAGGCGTCCACGCACCTGTCCGCAGGCGGCGGCGACATCCTCGGCCACCCGCCGCGCCGCCGCCACCGCCGGCCGGGCGCTGAGCACGAAGGCCTCGCCGGCCGGAGTCAGGCGCACGCGCCGCGAACTGCGCTCGAACAGGCTCACCCCCAACTGTGCCTCCAGCCGCGCCACCTGGTGGCTGAGGGCCGACTGCACCACATGGCAGCGCTCGGCGGCGCGGGTGAAACTGCCGGTGTCGGCCACGGCCAGGGCGTATTCGAGCTGCTTGAGGTTCATCAATCTATCTGCTTTCAAGATGGATAAGTTGAAAACTATACATTGGCGTCATGCAAGACACTTCCTGATACTTGTCGCCACACAACCTTGCCTGCAACGAGACAACCCATGAACACCCCGACTCTCGGCCGCGCCCTGATCCTGCTGATGGCCACCGCAACCGGCCTGGCCGTGGCCAGCAACTACTACGCGCAACCGCTGCTGCACAGCATCGCCCAACAGTTCGGCCTGAGCACCGCCAGCGCCGGCACCATTGTCATCGCCGCCCAGCTCAGCTACGGCGCCGGGCTGCTGTTGCTGGCGCCGCTGGGTGACCTGTTCGAGCAGCGCCGGCTGATCGTCACCATGGTGCTGATCGCCACCGCCGGGCTGCTGATCAGCGCCTGCGCGCCAAGCCTGCCGTGGCTGCTGTTCGGCACCGCGCTGACCGGGCTGTTCTCGGTGGTGGCCCAGGTATTGGTGCCCATGGCCGCCGCCCTGAGCGCCCCGGAGCAACGCGGCCGCGCCGTGGGCACGCTGATGAGCGGGCTGTTGCTGGGCATCCTGCTGGCGCGCACCGCCGCCGGCTTCATGGCCGAGCTGGGTGGCTGGCGCAGCATCTACGTGCTGGCGGCGGTGCTGATGGCAATCAGCGCCCTCGCTCTTTACCGCAGCCTGCCGCGGCACCACAGCCACGCAGGGCTCAAGTACCCGGCGCTGATCGGCTCGGTGTTTCGCCTGTTCGCCGAGGAGCCGGTACTGCGTCTGCGCTCGCTGCTGGGGTTGCTGGCGTTCAGCCTGTTCGCGCTGTTCTGGACGCCGCTGGCGTTCCTGCTGAGCAATGCGCCCTATCACTATTCCGACGCGGTGATCGGCCTGTTTGGCCTGGCCGGGGCGGTCGGTGCGCTGGCAGCCAACTGGGCCGGGCGCCTGGCTGATCGAGGCAAGGGGCCGCTGGGCACCACCGTGGGGCTGGTGGCGCTGCTGCTGTCGTGGGTACCGCTGGGGTTCGCGCAGAGCTCGCTGGTGGCGTTGCTGGTGGGGGTGCTGCTGCTCGACCTGGCAGTGCAGCTGGTGCACGTGAGCAACCAGAACGCGGTGATCGTGCTGCGGCCGGAGGCGCGTACGCGGCTCAATGCCGGGTATATCACCTGTTACTTCATTGGTGGGGCGCTGGGGTCGTTGCTGGGGACGCAGCTGTTCGAGGTGCATGGCTGGGACGGGATCGTGGTGGCCGGGCTGGTGATCGGCGCGCTGGCGCTGGTGGTGTGGGGGTTGGCTGAGCGCAAGCGGGGGAAACGCCTGAGCGCCGGGATGTCCCCCCTGTAGGAGCGGCCTCGTGCCGCGAAAGGGCCGCGTAGCGCCCCCGGCAGTATCAGCTTGATGCTCGAATCCTGGGGGCGCTTCGCACCCCTTTCGCGGCACGAGGCCGCTCCTACAGGGATTTGCGCATGGTCTGGTCAGCCTGACTTGCCCTCGATGAACGCTTCATCCACCCGCGCCAGCTGCGTCTCGCTCAACACCCCGGCCTGGTAATGCAGTTTGATCCAAGCCAGCAGGTAGTCGTAGCGCGCCTGGGCCAGGTCGCGGCGGGTAGTGGCCAACTGCTGCTCGGCGTTGAGCACGTCCAGGTTGACCCGTTCGCCGCCCTGCACGCTCTTGCGCGTGGAGACCACCAGCGCTTCGGCCGCCACCAGCGCCCGTTCGTAGGCGCGCAGGCGGCTGGCGCCGGACTCGCAAGCGTTGTACTGCCTGCGCAGCTCGATCAGCGCGCTGCGGGTGTTGCCATCAAGCTCGTACTCGGCCTGCTCCAGGTGCCGGCTGGCCTGGCGGGTCGAGGCCAGCACGCCGCCCCCGGCGAAGATCGGCACGCTGACTTCGATACCCACGGTGTTGGTGTCGTAGCGCTGGTTGTAGGTGTTACCGCTGTCCGACTCCTGGCGCCGCGAGGTGGCGAACGCGGTGACCTTGGGCAGGTGCCCGGCACGGTTGCGCTCGACTTCGTAACGCGCCACTTCCAGCGCCTGGCGTGACGAGGCCAGTTGTGGGTTGTTGGCCAGGGCCCGCTCCTGCCACGCCTCGTAGCCGCTGGGGTCGACCACCGGCAGGGCGAAGCCCAGGCGCAGCGGCGCCAGGTCCTCGACCCGCACCGCCGGCTCGCCGATCAACGCGCCCAGCTCGCGCAGCGCGGCATCCTGCTCGTTGCGCGCCTTGATCTCCTCGGCGTCGGCCAGCTCGTAGCGGGCCTGGGCTTCGAGGATGTCGGTGCGGGTGCCTTCACCGGCGTCGAACAGACGCTGGTTCTGCTGGAACTGCTGGCGGTAGGCCTGCTTGCTGGCCACGCTGATGGCAATCTGGTCCTGGGCGAACAACGCCTGGGTGTAGTTGGTCATCACCCGCACCAGCAACTGCTGGCTCTGGTCACGGAAGCTTTCGTCGGCGAACAACGCCTGGGCCACACCCTTGCGGTAGCTCGAATACGCCTCGTAGTCGAACAGCGGCTGCTGGAGGATGAAGGTCGAACCCATGCTGTTGTAGTTGCGGTCTTCCTTTTGCCGCCGCGAATCCCCCAGGTAGCGCACCTCGGAATCGTTGCGCCCCTTGTTGTAGCTGTACGAGATGTTCGGCAGCAGGCCAGCGCGGCCGATGGCCCGGTATTCCTGACCAGCCTCGCGGGCCTTGAAGGCGGCGAGGTAGGTCGGGTCGCGGCGCAGGGCCTGCTCGTACACCTGGAACGGCCCCATGCCGGCCAGGGCGATGGTCGGCAGCCAGGCGCAAGCCAGCAGCAGCCCGGTCAGTGGGAACTTCTTCACTGGGCGGTCCTTATTGTTCGGTCAAGGCGGTACCTGCACGGTCGAGCAGGGGTTTGAACAGGTAGTTGAGCAGCGAGCGCTCACCGGTACGCACGAACAGCTCGGCAGGCATGCCCGGACGGATTGCCAACCCCTCGAGACGCGCCAGCGCTTCTTCGCTGACGGTGCTGCGCAGCACGTAGTACGGCTGGCCGCTGCGCTCGTCGATCAGCTGGTCGGCCGACACCAGCGCCACCTCCCCGGTCACCCGTGGCGTGCGGTTCTGGTTGAAGGCGGTGAACAGGATGTCCACCGGCAGTTGCGGCGCCACCTTGTCCACCAGGTTCACCGGCAGGCGCCCTTCCACTTCCAGCGCGGTGCCCTGGGGCACGATTTCCAGCAGGGTGTCGCCAGCTCGCACCACGGCGCCTTCGGTATGTACGCCGAGGTTGACCGCCACGCCGTCGGCCGGCGCCAGGATCTCGCTGTGCTGCAACTCGAAGTGCGCGGAGTTGAGCTGCTGTTCCAGGGTCGCGGCCTTGACCTGAGCGTCGGCCAGTTGCGTGCGCACCTCCTTCTGGTACTCCTCGCGGCGCTGTTGCAGGTTGAGCCGGGACTCGACGATCACCTGCTCCAGGCGCGCGCTCTCGCCGGCGTTCTGCGCCAGGTCGCGCTGCACCTGCGACAACTGGCGCTGGTACTCGAGCACGCGGTTGCGCGGGATGTAGCCATCGCCGGCCAGCGGACGCAGGCTGTCGAGCTGCTCGCGCAGCGAATCGGCCTGGGCCTGCAGGTCGCTGCGCGCGCGGCGCATGCCGGTCAGCTGGGCCTGGGAGCCGTCGATGCTGGCGGCCAGGGCGCCCTGCTCGCGAGCCTGGGCCTGGCGGCGGCTGTCGAACAGCTGGCGCTGGCCTTCGACAATCAGTGCCAGGCGGGCGTCGGAATCTTCCAGCAGCTCTGCGGGAAACTGCACCTGCCCCAGGTTGTCGCGCTCGCTCTGCCAGCGCGCCAGGGCGGCGCGGGTCATGCGGTACTGGGCCTGCAGCGCGTCGACATCGGCCTGCACCTGGGTGCGGTCGAGGCGGAACAGCGGCTCGCCCTGGCGTACCTGCTGGCCTTCGCTGACCAGAATGCGGCTGACCACCCCGGCGGCCATCGACTGCACCGCCTTGCGCTTGCCCGATACCACCACGGTGCCCTGCACCGGCACGCCCTGGTCAAGTGGGGCGAGGCTGGCCCAGGCCATGAAACCGCCAAAACCGACCAGGGTCAGCAACCAACCCAGGCGAACATGGAAACGTGCATCACGGGTGTGCTGGCTCATGCGCCACCTCCGGCTTGCAGCGGGCGTTGCGCCGGGGCCTGGCCCATGGCGTGGAGAATGTCGCGGGCCGGGCCGAAGCCCTGCATGCGCCCTTCGTTCATCACCAGCAGCTTGTCGGCCTGGGCAAGCGCCGCGCTGCGGTGGGTCACCAGCACCACGGTGCGGCCCTGAGCCTTGAGCTGGACGATGGCGTTGGCCAGCGCGGCCTCGCCGTGGCTGTCGAGGTTGGAGTTGGGTTCGTCGAGCACGATCAGCCGGGCATCGCCGTACAGGGCGCGGGCCAGGGCGATGCGCTGCTTCTGCCCGCCGGAGAGGTCGACGCCCTCCTCGCCCAGGCGCGTGTCGTAGCCCTGGGGCAGGCGCAGGATCAAATCATGCACGCCGGCCAGGCGGGCCGCCTCGACCACCTTGATGCCGTCCAGCTCGCCGAAGCGGGCAATGTTCTCGGCGATGCTGCCGCGCAGCAGCTCGATGTTCTGCGGCAGGTAGCCGATGTGCGGGCCCAGGGCATCGCGATCCCACTGACTGAGCTCGGCGCCGTCGAGGCGCACATGGCCGCTCATCGTCGGCCACACGCCGACCAGCACCTTGGCCAGGGTCGACTTGCCCGAGCCCGAAGCGCCCAGCACGCCGAGCAGTTCACCCGGTGCCAGGGCGAAGTTCACCTGCTGCAGGGTGGCCAGGTTGCGCCCGGGCGGGCCGGCGCTGACCTGCTCCACCGCCAGTTGTCCGGTAGGCACCGGCAGCGGCATCGGCGTCGGCGGCTCGGGGTGCTCGCGCAGCAGGACATCCAGGCGCTGGTAGGCCAGCTGCGCGCCGCTCCACTGCTTCCATACCGCGATCAGCTGGTCGATCGGGGCGAGTACCCGGCCCATCAGGATGGAGCCGGCGATCATCATGCCCGGGGTCATCTGCCCCTCGATCACCAACAGTGCGCCCAGCCCCAGCACCAGCGATTGCAGGCACAGGCGCAGGCCCTTGCTGGTGGCAGTGATCACCGCCGAGGTGTCGCTGGCCTTGTTCTGCAGGTCGAGGAAGCGCCCGTGCAGGGTGTACCAGCGCTGGCGCAGGGCACCGAGCATGCCCATGGCCTGGATGCTCTCGGCGCTTTGCAGCTGGCTGCCGGCCAGTTGCGTCGACTGCTGCTGGAAGCCACTGGCCTCGGCCAGGGTGGCATGGGTGAGGCGTTCGTTGAGGATCGCCAGGGCGATCAGCAATAGCGCGCCGACCGTGGCCATCACCCCCAGCCAGACGTTGAAGGCGAAGATCACCGCCAGGTAGATGGGGAACCAGGGCGCATCGAAGAAGGCGAACAGCGCGGGGCCGGTGATGAACTGGCGCAGCTGGGTCAGATCGCCCAGGGCCTGCCCGGCGGCGCCGTCGCGCTGGCGCAAGTTGCGCTCGAAGGCGGCGCGGTAGACCTTCAAGTTGAAACTTTTCTCCAACTGGTTGCCCACGCGGATGACAATGAAACTGCGGACTGCTTCAAGCCCGCCTATATAAACGAAGAAGCCGACCACCATCAGCGTCAACACCCACAAAGTTGTGGTGCTCTGCGAACTCAGTACACGGTCGTACACTTGAAGCATATAAATCGACGGCACCAGCATGAGCAAGTTGATCAATGCCGTGAAACAGCCCACGCTGATCAAGGTTGACTTATGTTCGCCGAGTGCCGCCCACAAAGGCGCCCCGGGCTTTTGGCTCGGTAGTTTCATGTTTCGCCCTGGCTCGCCTGGAACTTTTTAGTTCCAGGTGGGAATTATTTGTCGAGGCGCTCGAGCACCAGTTGCTTGCCGTCCGGGGTGGTCCAGGCGTAGCGCTGGGCACCTTCGCGGCTGAAATGCACCACGCTGCTGCCGTCACCGCCCACCAGGGCCAGGGTGTCGGGGGTCACCAGCCAGCTGCCGGGGCGCAGGCCTATCAGCCCCTTGGCGCACTCCAGGTCACCTTCGATTTCGCCTTCCGTGGCGCCAAGACGCAGGTCGCAGGCCTGCGTCTGCTGCTGTTCGGGGTAAAGCTGCCAACGGCCGGCCAGTTGCGCGGCGTTGGGGAGTAACAGGCTGCTCGCCATGACTACCTCGGTCATCGACACCATGGGGATCGCGGCCAGCGCGATCGTTTTCAGGTTTGCTTTCATTGGTTCGCCTCACCGGCAAAAGGGGCGACGCGCGAGCGCCGCCCCCTGTTGCATCAGACCACGATGTCGGTGACAGCGGCCTGGCCAACGGTGGTCACCAGGAAGTCAGCCGAGCTGTTTCCGGTGAAGTCGATGGACAGGCTGCCCAGGTTGGTGGCCTGGTCGTAGGTCAGCAGCGCCTCGCCGGCATGACCGGTAAAGGCGTTGACGAACTGCAGCGGCAGCTTGTTCACGGCGAACGCG
The DNA here is from genome assembly GCF_028369275.1 of Mitsuaria sp. RG. NCBI lineage: Bacteria > Pseudomonadati > Pseudomonadota > Betaproteobacteria > Burkholderiales > Sphaerotilaceae > Roseateles > Mitsuaria sp. RG. The sequence goes on along the minus strand of NZ_JAQMYQ010000003.1, from coordinate 188,349 downwards.
GAGATGGCCGACAGGTCGATCTTGTCCACGCCCGAGGTGAAGTCCATGATGCGATCCGGCGCCGCCTTGGTCGAGTCGCTGACAGCCGCGAACACGAAGGTGTCCGAGCCGCTGCCGCCCCACAGTTGGTCGGCACCGCCGCCGCCGTAGATGATGTCGTTGCCGGCACCACCCTTGAGCACGTTGGCCAGCGCGTTGCCGATCAGCAGGTCGTTGCCCGAGCCACCGAAGGCGTTTTCAATGGTCACGCCCTTGGCGATGGAGACGTTGCCGACCATGCCGCCGACGTCGGAGAACGACGCTTCGTTGAGGTTGATCTTCTGGTTCTGGGTGAACCCGGAGAAGTCGAAGGTGTCGTTGCCGCCACCGTCCCACACCGAGAACACCAGCTTCGACGAGGCCGAGGTGGCCGAGTAGAAGTCGCGATCAGCGGTGGAGTTGAAGCCGTAGGTGGTGTCGTTGGCACGGGTGGCGTAGTTGGCGCCGTAGAGCTTCTGGATCGCCAGGATGTCGTCCATCAGCGGGGCCGAGGCGTAGTACTGACCGCCACCCTTGATGAAGTTCTGGCCGTTGTTGCTCTCGCTCCAGTAGCTCATGATGCTGTAGCCACGGGTGTCCTGGGCGTAGTCGGCATCACGGTAGGTCGGGTTGCCCTCGCCGGCGTTGTAGTCGCCAGGGTGGGACAGGCCCAGTACGTGACCGATCTCGTGGGTCAGGGTCTGACGACCGTAGTTGCCGGTGCCCGGGTTGATGTTGACCTGGTAGCCGCTGTTGATCAGGTACCAGGATTCACCCTTGTGCGAGCCCGGGCCGTCGAACGGCAGGTAGGCGAATGCCGCGCCGCCGTTGCTGGCGCTGAAGTTGCCGTAGGTCATGTGGCCATCGCCACCCGATGCCGCCTCGGTGAAGGTGACCTTGGCCACGTCCGCCCAGGACTGCATGGACAGCTTGGCTTGTTGCTTCTGCAGGTCGCTGAACTGGCTGAAGGTGCCCAGTCCGCGGCTGTAGAAGTCCGCCGGTGCCTTGGTCAGGAAGGTGTAGGTGAGGCTGATCGTGCCGTCCTTGTTCAGGTCTTTCCAGGAAGCGCCGTCACGCAGGATGTGATCGGCGGCCTGGTCGGCCGTGAAGGACTTCTTGCCATTGATGTTCGCGCCGCCGCGGTCGTACTGGTGGGCAAAGCTGTCGATCAGGCCGAAGGAAGAACTTGGGCCCTTCGGTTGCAGTGCGGAAACGGCGGAAACAATGGCGTTTTCTTTGACTTTCGACATGCAGATTACTTCCTTGTGTACAAAAAAGCAGTTGATGTCCGACAGGGTTCTCCCACCGGGCGAGAACTTCCTGTCACTCGCCTTTATGAGGCGCAAAAAAACTGACACACATTGAAACTTGATGTCCAGCGTTTTTTGACGTCATTTTTTCGTTTTCGAAAATTAAACTGCGCCGTACTAATTTGCGCAAACTGCGATGGATCAACGGCGCCAGCGATAAGCATTAGTTACAGTCATGCCCCATGACAGTTATAGACAACGGTTCGAAGTTTACTTTCGAAAATGCGACTTTCACTTGTTGAGCGCCACCGCTCGCTCGTCTATGCGCTTTACTGCGCGACAACCCGCCACACGACCCTCCGTCGCCTGCTCGTTGACTTGCCGGCGTGGCAAGCGCTCAGTAGGCGTTGGTCAACGACCCCTTCCTGACAGGACGACGCAATGACAAGACTCACGGTGCAATCCGGCGATTTCTTGCAAGGTGAAGGCGAGTATCGCAATGGAGCGCTCACTCTCAAGACCCCGCGCAGCCCCTCGCCCGGCGAGCGCATTTCGCTGGCGCGGATCAAGGACCTGAAGCTGGCCAACCTCGAATCGACCCGCAGCCTCGGTGGCGCCCTGGGCTGGGGCGTGGCCGGCGCCCTGGTGGCCGGCCCGGTCGGCCTGCTGGCTGGCCTGCTGCTGGGCGGCAAGGAGGAGGAAGTCACCTTCCTCGCCACCTTCAAGGATGGCCGCAAGCTGCTGGCCATCACCGACGGCAAGACCTGGTCGAAGATCGACGACAACTGGCGCCGGCACCAGCGGCCGGCGGCGGCCTGAATCAACGGCCGCTTCGTTCGTTCTGACATTACAAGCCCGATTACCGGCAAGCCGGCTCCAACAGGGGCAGATGCATCTGTAGGAGATCACACAGCCTTCCGGGCTGCGCTGTCGCGCAGGGAACAAGGTTCCAGCGTGGGAGCGGCGGTGCGCCGATGCGACTTGCCCCGCGATCACCGGCGAAGCCGGTGCCAAACGCCGCATCGCGGGGCAAGCCCGCTCCCACGCTGCCCCAGTCAAATCAAAGAATTATGTTTTGTTCCATGAGAGCGGGCTTGCATCAGCCATACGAACGTTTCCCCTGAAACCTCGAATCCCTCCCCTGGCAGCCTGCTACCATGGCGCCCTTTTGCCTGCCCGACAGCTGCCGAGCGATAACGGCGCGTCCACTTTTCAAGGAGCCTTGCATGACCCCGCTTCGCCCCCGCCTGCCCCTTGGCCTGCTCGGCCTGGGCCTTGCCCTGCACACTGGCCAGGGCCTGGCCGAGGACAGCGTGACCCTGGCCCCGGTGCGCATCTCCGAGGTTCAGGACAACAGCGGCTACCAGGCACGCGAAGCCCAGGTCGGCGGCCTGCACAGCGCGCCGCTGCTCGACACCCCGGCCTCGGTCAGCGTGTTCAGCCGCCAGCTGCTGGACGACCGCCAGGTGCGCAAGCTGAGCGAGGTACTGCAAAGCGATGCCTCGGTGGGCGAAAGCTACGCGCCGATCGGCTACTACGAGAACTTCAACGTGCGCGGCTTCGAGCTCAATGCCGCCAGCAGCTACCGGATCAACGGCCAGACCATCGCCGGCGAGCAGAACGTGGCGCTGGAGAACAAGCAGCAGGTGGAGCTGCTCAAGGGGCTGTCGGGGCTGCAGAGCGGCGTGTCGGAGCCCGGTGGGCTGGTCAACTATGTGACCAAGCGTGCCGAGGACGTACGCTCGGTCACGGTTTCGAGCAACGAGCAGGGCGAACGCTACCTGGCCACCGACCTGGGCGGCTGGTTCGGCGCCGAGCGCCAGTTCGGCCTGCGGGTCAACCTGGCCCACGAGGACATCCGCTCCTATGTCGACCACGCCGACGGCAAGCGGGACTTTGCCTCCCTGGCGCTCGACTGGCAGATCAACCCGAATGCCGTGCTGGAGCTGGACGCCGAATACCAGCACCGTGAGCAATATTCGGTACCAGGTTACCAACTGCTCGGCGGCAAGCAGTTGCCCCACAACGTCGACCCCAAGGATCACCTGGCCTGGCAGTCCTGGGCCAAGCCGGTGCAGAACGACTCGCTGAACCTGGGCGGGCGCTTCAAGTATCAGTTCAACGACAACTGGAACGGCACCTTGAGCGCTTCGCGCAGCAAGGTGGTGATCGACGACTACAGTGCCTTTGCCTGGGGTTCGAGCGAAGGTGCCTTCTTCGGCAGCAACGGCGACTACGACATCTACGATTTCCGCAGTCCCGACGACACCCGGCGGATCGACGAGGCACAGGCCACACTCGATGGACGCTTCGACGCCCTGGGCGTGAGCCATGAGCTGACCGTGGGTACCAGCGCGCAACGCCGCACGCTCGATCAGCGCCCGTACTACAACGAATGGATCGGCAGCGGCAATATCAACACCAATGCGCCAGCCTACGCACCTTCCGGCAAACCGATCGGCGCCAGCGAGCGCCGCCTCGACAGCCGCCAGTACGGCCTGTTCTTCAGCGACCGCATCACCTTCAACGAGCACTGGCAGACGGTGATCGGTGCCCGGGAGGTCCGGTTGGACGAGAAGACCTGGAACGAGAATGGTGTCGCCGGACGGCATACCCAGCAGTACCAGTTGCTGCCCAATGCGGCACTGATCTACAAGCCGCAGTCCGATACCACGCTCTACGCCAGTTACTCGAAAGGCCTTTCCGCAGGCGGCACTGCGCCCTGGTTCGCCAGCAACGCCGCCGAGATCCTCGCTCCGACCCTGTCGCGCCAGCTCGAAGTCGGCATCAAGCGCGATTGGCAGGGTATGAGCTTCAGCGCGGCGCTGTTCCAGATCCGCCAGGCCTATCAATATGCCCGCCCCGACGGAACCCCAGCGCCGACCTACGTGCAGTCGGGCCAGCAGAAAAATACCGGTCTCGAACTCGGCGCCAGCGGCTGGGTGACCTCCAACCTGCAGATCCAGGCCAGCGCCGCAGCGATCCGCGCCCGCGTGCAGAACAGCGACACCGACGCCTACGAAGGTCACCAGGCAATCAACGTCCCGCGCCTGCGCGCGGCGCTGCAGGCCGACTACGCCCTGCCCGTGCCCGGCCTGGCCCTGCTCGGCGGCGCCCGCTACAGCGCCAGCAAGTACGCCAGCCACACGAGCGACGCCGAAGTCGGCGGCTATACCGTGTTCGATGTCGGCAGCCGCTACCGCACGACCATCGGCGGCTACGACACCGTGCTGCGCCTGACCGTGGACAACGTCTTCGACAAGCGCTACTGGCGCGACGTGGGCGACTACCTGGGCGACAACTACCTGTTCCAGGGGGCGCCGCGCACGGCACGGCTGTCGGCTTCCGTCAGTTTCTGACAGCGCCATCGCGGGGCAAGCCCGCTCCCACGCCAAAGGGAGCGGGCTTGCCCCGCGATCAGGGCTTCAACAAAAACGCGAGACAAACAAAAAGCCCCCGAACCTTTCGATTCGGGGGCTTCTCGTAGAATGTGGCGGTGAAGAAGGGATTTGAACCCTTGATACGATTTCTCGTATACACACTTTCCAGGCGTGCTCCTTCGACCACTCGGACACTTCACCGTTTTCTCTTCAAGCTATTCAGCCTGTCGAGGCGCGCTAATTTAGTAGAAGCCTTTTCCTTTGGCAAGCATTTTTTTCAGAATTTTCATGCGCTTAAGCCAATCGACCGAAATACCGGGGCAATCAGGGCAATGCTGCCATTGTGCCCAGCGCTTTTCCCACTCCCCGCGCCCCTGCCCCGATGGCACAAGGCACAAGCTCCCGCCGCTGACTGACCAGTCAGTCTTGGCGCTTTACCTGGCCGGTGCCGCTGGGTAACGTCACCGCCACGCCCTCCAAAGGACTCTGCCATGAGCGAGCTGATTACCTACCACGCCGAAGACGGCATCGCCACCCTGACCCTGAACAACGGCAAGGTCAACGCCATCTCCCCGGATGTCATTAAAGCCTTTAATGCCGCGCTCGACCGCGCCGTCGAGGAGCGCGCGGTGGTGATCATCACCGGCCAGCCGGGCATTCTCTCTGGCGGCTACGACCTCAAGGTGATGACCGCCGGCCCCAAGGAGGCCGTCGGCCTGGTCACCGCCGGCTCCACCCTGGCCCGTCGCCTGCTGTCGCACCCCTTCCCGGTGATCGTCGCCTGCCCCGGCAATGCCGTGGCCAAGGGCGCCTTCCTGCTGCTGTCGGGTGATTACCGCATCGGGGTCGAAGGCCCCTACAAGATCTGCCTGAACGAAGTGCAGATCGGCATGACCATGCACCATGCCGGTATCGAACTGGCCCGTGACCGCCTGGGCCGTGCGGCCTTCCAGCGCTCGGTGAACAATGCCGAGGTATTCGATCCGCAGGGCGCCCGTGAAGCCGGCTTCCTCGACAAGGTGGTGCCTGCCGAGCAGTTGCTGGAAACCGCCCTGACCGCGGCCCGCGAAATGAAGAAACTGAACATGCTGGCGCACAAGAACACCAAGCTCAAAGTGCGCAAGGCGCTGCTGGAGGCGCTGGACGAGGCGATCCTGGCGGATCAGAACCACCTGGGCTGATTGCCGAGTCTACTTCTCTGTAGGAGCGGGCTTGTCCCGCGAACACCGGCGAAGCCGGTGGCACGCACCGCGTCGCTTGTGTTCGCGGGACAAGCCCGCTCCTACAAGGGCCTGCCTGACATTTGTCGAGTGTTTGCCCCTGACAGTGCACATCCGTACACTGCGCCGCGACTGTCCGGTGTGAGTCGTACCATGCTTTATATGCTTCGCATGCTCCTGTTGGCGCTGCACTTCCTGCTCGTGGGTGTCGTCGGTCTGGTGATCGGCCTGCTGCGTCCGTTCAACCCCGATAACAGCCGCCTGTTCGCCCGCCTGTACAGCGTGCCGGCCGCCTGGCTCATGCGCATCAAGGTCAAGGCCGAGGTCGGCCCGCTGTGGGACCAGCCCCCCGGCTGCGTGATCATCGCCAACCACCAATCCAACTACGACCTGTTCATCATCGGCCAGGTGGTGCCCCGCCGCACCGTGGCCATCGGCAAGAAGAGCCTGGGCTGGGTCCCGCTGTTCGGCCAGCTGTTCTGGCTGGGCGGCAATGTGCTGATCGACCGCAAGAACGCCTACCAGGCGCGCAAGGCCATGCAGACCACCACCCGGACCCTGCGCGACGACACCTCGATCTGGATCTTCCCCGAAGGCACGCGCAACCCCGGCGAGCAGTTGCTGGCGTTCAAGAAGGGCGCTTTCCACATGGCCATCGAGGCCGGCGTACCCATCGTGCCGGTGTGCGTCAGCCGCTACACCCAGCGCCTGGGCCTGAACAGCTGGCGCCAGCGCACCGTGGTCATTCGCTCGCTGGCCCCCATCGCCACCGCAGGCCTGACCCAGCAGGACCTGCCCGCGCTGATCGAGCAATGCCGCAGCCAGATGCAGCATTGCATCGACCATATGGAAAGCGAGCTCACCGCGCCCTGATCGGCGTGCGGACTTGCCCCGTGCCGCGACACAGCCCAAGCTGTGTAGCGTGTTCAATCGGATAAGCGGACAACCATGGGTCGAGTCGTCGCATCGGCGGTGTACAGCGCCGGCAGGAAGGTCACCAACATCAGCCTCGACGAGGGCGCCGAATGGGCGCGCAAGCCCGGGCACTTTGTCTGGATCGGCCTGGAAGAGCCCAACGCCGAGGAACTGGCCAACCTGCAGCGCCAGTTCGGCCTGCACGAGCTGGCCATCGAGGACGCCCTGGAGAAACACAGCCGGCCCAAGCTTGAGACCTTCGGCGACGCGCTGTTCATCGTCACCTACTCGCCGGTGCGCCACGAGGGAAAGCTCGAGTTCATCGAGACCCATATCTTCGCCGGCAACGGCTACATCATCACCTGCCGCAACGGTCACTCGAAGTCCTATGCCCTGGTGCGCCAGCGCTGCGAGGCGCGTCCGCTGCTGCTCGAGCACGGCGAGGACTTCGTGCTCTACGCCCTGCTGGATTTCGTCACCGAGAACTACCAGCCGGTGAGCGAGGCGATCCACGGCGAGATCGAGGAGCTGGAACAGAGCGTGCTGAGCAATTCGCTCAAGGAAGAGGACATCCAGCGCCTGCACAGCCTGCGCCGCGACATCCTGCGCCTGCGCCGCTACGTGGCGCCGATGGTGGAGATCAGCGAGGAACTGCAGCGCCTGAGCTTCCCGTTCATCGACAAGAACATGCGCCCGTACTTTCGCGACGTGCAAATCCATGTCACGCGGCAGATGGAAGACCTGGCCGGGATCCGCGACATCGCCAGCCAGACCATCGAGATCGGCATGCTGCTGGAGTCGTCACGGCAAAGCATCACCCAGCGCAAGTTCGCCGCCTGGGCGGCGATCCTGGCGTTTCCCACGGCGGTCGCCGGAATCTACGGGATGAACTTCGAGAACATGCCGGAGCTGGCATGGCGCTACGGTTACTTCGGCGTGCTGGGGGTGATCGCCCTGGGCTGTTCGGGGCTGTATTACAGCTTCAAGCGTTCGGGCTGGCTGTAACGCCAATCGCGGGCGAACCCGCGATTGAGGTCGATGCGGATCTCAGATCGCGCGGCTGCCGGGCTGCTGGACGAAACGCAGCATCCACTCGCCCACCAGATCCCCCTGGTGCTCGGTGGCCAGGCTGGCCACCGCCTTCTCATAGACTTCATTACCCAGCGACGCCTGTCGCGCGTCGAGCAATGCCCGGGAGTAGTCATGGACGAACTCCGGGTGTCCCTGGAAGCACAGCACCTGGTCACGGATGTGGTAGGCGGCGTTCGGGCAGAAGTCACTGGAGGCGATCACCGTGGCCCCTTCGGGCAGCTCGGTGACCTGGTCCTGGTGGCTGATCAACAAGGTCAGCTCGGACACCTGCGGGTCCATCCACGGCGCATGGGCCGCCAGGCTGTAGCGGTGAACGCCCACGCCCCAGCCTTTGTCGGCGCGCTCGGCCTTGCCACCGAGGGTCAGTGCCAGCAGCTGGTGACCGAAACACACGCCCAACAGCTTCTCGCCACGTTCGTAGAGCTTGAGCAGGTAGGCCTTGAGCGTCTGGATCCACGGATCGTCGCCGAACGAGTCGGCCTTGCTGCCGGTCACCAGGTACGCATCGAAGCGTTCGCCGTCCGGGGGATAGTCGCCGTTCATCACGTTGTACACATCGAATTCGGCCGCGATCGGCTGGCGCGAGAACAGCTGCTCGAACATCCTGCCGTAGCCCTGGTACTGCGCGATCAACTCCGCTCGCAGGACATCGGTTTCAAGGATGCAGATGCGTAACGACATAGGGGTAGTCCTGAACGACATGTGGGTGGGATTTGCTGTAGAGACTGACGCGAAAGGGCCGTACAAGCAAGTAGGATGTCCGGACGAACGGTAGGCCCTGTAACCCTTGGTAACCCCTGCCGCGCACTCGTCTAGCCTGAGCGTGCCAGCGGGGTGGCCAGTGGCCTTAATGCCATGAGGAATCGACATGAAAATTGTTAGAACAAAGGGTTCTGAAACAGGGATGACGCGGGCCCTACTGTTGGTTGTATATCCAGATATACGCGGCAAGCAGGAACGGCGTGCCATCACGCCGCTGCGATCGACCCGACGCTAGACAAGGAAGCCAAGGGTTATTCAGGAATAACAACAAGAAGGCGGTCCGCCATGTTCAGACAATCCAAGGTACGCCAAGCCGGCCTCATACTCTTCGCCACGACGCTGTTGCTGATCCTGCCGAACCTCACCCGGCTGTTCGGCTGAACGCGGCGGTGGCCTTTTCCGAGCACGCGTGGGTAATCTGCCGACCTTGATGGTTGGAGATCGTCCATGCGCCTGTGTCTTGCCCTGCTCTGCCTACTGCTCGCCCCGACATTGTCGGCGGCGCAGTTGAACCTCGAACTGGGCGGCGACAGCCGGCGCTGGAGCAGTGAACAGCTACTTGCCCATCCGCAGGCGCGAAACATCACCATCGAACAGGACGTGGCCTACAAGCGCACCTTGCATTATCGCGCCGTGCCCCTGGCGGTGCTGCTGCAGGGCGTGAACCCGAGCGATCACCTGCAGGCCGTGGCCCTCGATGGCTTCGCCGCCGAGATGCCCGCCGGGCCGCTGTTGCAGGCGGGCCCCGCGCAGGCCTGGCTGGCCATCGAAGACCCCAGCCACCCTTGGCCCGCGCTGAGCAAGGGCAAGCCAGGCGCCGGGCCGTTCTACCTGGTATGGACCCAACCCCAGGCCAGCGGTATTCGCCCGGAACAATGGCCGTATCAGATCGCCAGCATCCGCCGCCTGCCCCCGGTCGAGACGCGCTTCCCCGCCCTGCTGCCCGACCCGGCCGTGGCCGAGAACGACCCGGTGCGCCAGGGTTTTGCCCTGTTCCAGCAGAACTGCCTGGCCTGTCATCGCCTCAATGGCGCCGGCGACGCGCACCTGGGCCCGGACCTGAACCTGCCGCACAACCCCACCGAGTACTTTCAACCGGCCTACCTGCGCCAGTACATTCGTGACCCGCAGAGCCTGCGGCAGTGGCCGCAGGCGAAGATGCCCGGGTTTTCCACCCAGGTGCTGGATGAGCCGGCGCTCGATGCCGTGCTGGCGTACCTGAAGCATATGGCGGGGCGCAAAGCGCACTGATGCCCTTGCGGGCCTAGGCGATCGGCCTTTCCTGCTTGACGCCCCAACCCTCGACTTCACCGCCGTAGGGCGAGACGACCTGTTCAAAGGCCTGTTCGAAGGCGCCGATACCGCCATGGGTGGCGTACATCACCTTGCTCAACTCCAGGTGCCAGGCGCCGTCGTCGCGTTCGCTTACCTGGGCGTTGAGCGATTCGCCACGAAACTGCCCCGCCGCCCGGCGGGCACCTGCCTCGCTGGGAAACACGGCGTAGAACTCGATGGGATGGATGCGGGTGAAATCGAAACCGCCAGCTTTCATCTGGCGCAGGACACTGCTGCTGATGTCGTCGTTCTGGCTGCTCATGAAACGTCCTCCTGCAAAGCAATGGATAGACTTTCCGTGCACAACGCACCTGCCTGGCACACAAGGAATGCCTGACAATACGAGCGGATTGCAAGACGCGATGAAAACGGCGGCGGCCCGCAGAGAAGGCCGGCGCCTGACTTGAGCGTAGCGCCTGAGACAGCGCTACGCCAGAGACACCCGGTTCAGGGCGCTTCGCGAATGGTGGTGATGGTCACGCCGCTCTGTTCCTTGAGCCAGCGCGCCGTGGGGGAAAAGCTGCGGTCCTGGAAGTCGTTGAGGTCCAGTTCGTCCATGAGCGGGAACAGGCGCGAACGGATGGCGCGTGCGGCATCTTCCTCGCTGGGGCGCTGCTCGGCATTGAGCAACAGCGTTTGCGGCTCGCCTTTCTGGTCTGCAAAGCTGACTTCCCATGCTTTCATCGATCAGCCCTCGCTGGCGCAACGGTGAATGGAACGGCGTACTCACTTGACCATGGTGCAGGGATGAATGTTCAGCCGCATACATGAAACCGCATGAAAAAAGCCCGCCGGTTCAGGGCGGGCTTCATGGGGCAGGCGGCGGCCTTACTTCGGCGTGCCGTGGACGACACCGGCGGTGTTGTCCAGCAGGCTCTTGGTCGCGGTCTGGATATAGGCCTCGAGCTTCTTGAGCATTTCCGGCTGGTCGGGGCTTTCGATCAGTTCGGCCTTGAACTCACGGCCCAGCTGGTAACGGTACATCCGCGGGGTCATGTCCTTGGACTCGATGAGGATGCGATCGCCCTGCACCAGGCCGACGATCTGCTCGCTGCCCGACGGTTTGATCATGCCCACGCCCTGGTCGCCCTCAGGCAGGTTGAGCAGGTCGCGGCCCCAGCACTGGTGGCGGGCCTGGCCACCCAGGCGGCCCATGATGGTCGGCACGATGTCCACCTGGGTACCCACGGTGTGGTTGACCGCGCCGAACTTCTCCTGGATGCCCGGGGCAATCAGCAACAGCGGCACGTTGAAGCGGCCCAGGTCCAGCTCGGTGACCTGCTGGTGGTTGCCGAAGCCATGGTCGCCGACGATGACGAACAGGGTGTCCTTGAAGTACGGCTCCTTGCGGGCCTTCTCGAAGAACTGGCCCAGCGCCCAGTCGGAATAGCGCATGGCGGTCAGGTGCTCGTCCAGGCGCCCTTGGCCGGTGACCTTCTCCACCGGCAGGTCCTTGGGCAAGGCATACGGCGTGTGGTTGGAGAGGGTCTGCAGCAGCGCGTAGATCGGCTTCTTGCCGTCGTGCTTGGCCAGCTCTTCGTTGCCGCGATTGAACATGTCCTGGTCGGACACGCCCCAGGTCGGGTCGGAGAACACCGGGTCGACGAAGTCGTTGCGGCCGATGAAGGTGGTCATGCCCTGGTTGCCGAAGAACCCGGATTGGTTGTCCCAGGCGAAGTCACCGTTGTAGACGTAGACATCGTCATAGTCGCGGGCACTGAGCAGCGCCGGCAGGCCGGACAGCTTGTGGCCGCCTTCCGGGGTCTGCATCAGGTACTCGAAGCCCGGCAGGTTGGGGAAGCAGGCCATGGTGGCGAACATGCCCTGGTGGGTGTGGGTGCCGTTGGAGAAGAAGCGGTCGAACAGCAGACCTTCCTTGGCCAGCTTGTCGAAGTACGGGGTGATGTTGTTCGGACTGCCCAGGGCGCCCACCGAGTGGCCGGCGAAGCTTTCCATGAGGATGACCACCACGTTCTTGACCGGCAGCGTGTTCGCCACGGGCGGCACGAAGTCGCGACGGATCGCGGCCTCGTCGGCATCGACCAGGGTGTCGTTGGCGGTCAGCAGCTGCTCGCGCACGGTCTGGGTGGCCAGCGGCTGCTCGAGTACCGGCTTCCAGATGTTGGCGCGGTCCTCGCCGAAGCGGCTCTTGGCGGCGTCGATCAGGGTCAGCGTGCCGTTCAGGCCCAGCTGGTTGACGAAGTTCGAGTCGGTGGTGAAGGCATCGCCCCAGCGCATCGGCGGGCCCTGGCGCAGGGTGCCGCGGGCGGCGACCACAGCCACCAGCAGCACGACCATGAACACGGCCAGGCGGCCATACCACGGCGCGAACTTGCGGCTGCCGGCAGGCTGGAGGCTTTGCTCGCCACGGGTCAGGCGATCGATGCCCTTGAACAGCAGGCTCAGCAGCCAGGTGCCGACCAGCCAGGCCAGCAGGTAGCGGACCACCGGGAAACCGTACCAGAGCATGCTCATGACGGTCTTGGGGTCTTCCTTGATGTACTGGAACACCAGGCCATTCAGGCGCTGGTGGAACTCGCGGTAGAAGTCCATCTCCATCAGGCCGAGGAACATCACCACGCTCGAGGCAATGGTCAGCCAGAAGCGGAAGAAGCCACGGCGGGCCATCAGCCAGGGGCTGAGCAGCGCCAGCAGCAACGGGATGCTGATGTACACCACCACCCGCAGGTCGAAGCGCAGGCCGTTGAGGAAGCCCTCGGCGACGGTCGAGTTCGGCGTGTCGCCGATCATGTCGCTGTTGTAGACCAGCAGCGCCAGGCGCACCAGGCTGAGCATCAGCATGATCACCAGGCCACTGAGCAACGTGTAGGCCAGGTGGGATTTCAGGGTCGGCGAGAACGAGCCTCGCACGCCCTGTTGCTTCAAGGCGTCCGTGTTAGCCATGAATGGAGAGGTCCTAGGATTGCGGTTTGCGGGAAGGCGAAGTCGCCAACAGCCTGGTGGTCGGACCCTCGAGGGCGAGGTGAGACCAAGGCCGCATTGTGCGGCGCGGATTTTCAAAAATCGAGTGTGAAAATTTTGTCGAGAGCAACTATCGCTTACATAACCTGTAGGAGCGGGCTTGCCCCGCGATCACCGGCGAAGCCGGTGCCCAACACCGCATCGCGGGGCAAGCCCGCTCCCACGCCGTTCCGGTTGACTCAACTGAATCAACAGGCAAAGCCGGTGCCATGTCCCCATAGTCAGATCCGCACATTGCCCCGCGGCCCGGCGATTGCCCAGATGATCAGCCCCAGCACCGGCAGCAGCAGGATCAGCAGGATCCACAGCACCTTGCTGCCGACCTCGGCGCCGCTCTTGAGCACATTGAGAATGGCCCAGATATCCAGGGCCAGGATGATCAGACCGACCAGGCTGTTGAAGGTGGACCCCATGGCGCCGCTCCCGCACGGTGTGTGTGCCCCAGAGCATAGCTGGCTATGGCCTCGATAGAAGGGAATCCTTGGCCGGGCGTACGGGTCAGTGGATAGACTGCTGTCATTCACTGCTCCGAGGTTCGCATGCCCCCTGCCCACACCCAAAGTGCCGTCCCCGACTCAATGTTCAGCGCCTGGCGGCAACAGGCCCTGGCCACGCCCTGGCTCAGCGCCGGCCTGGCCCTGAGCCTGCTGGCCGTCGCCGCGCTGTTGCTGGCGAGCCTGTGGAACGCGGTCAACGGTGACCACGCCGACAACCTGCACCTGGCCCTGCTCGGTGGGCTGTCGGGCTTCGGCGCCACCGCCCTGGGCGCGGTGCTCGCGGTGATCCTGCGCGACGTCAACGCCCGCACCCAGGATGTGATGCTGGGCTTTGCCGCCGGCATGATGCTCGCCGCCAGTTCGTTCTCGCTGATCCTGCCGGGCCTGGACGCCGCCCGCGAAATCACCGGCAACGGCCCGGCGGCGGCCTTCACCGTGGTCCTGGGCATGGGCCTCGGGGTGCTACTGATGCTCGGCCTGGACCGCTTCACCCCGCACGAGCATGAAAGCACCGGCCCTTGTGGCCCGCAGGCCGAGCGGGTCAGCCGGGTGTGGCTGTTCGTGCTGGCCATCACCCTGCACAACCTGCCCGAGGGCATGGCCATCGGTGTGAGCTTCGCCAACGGCGACATGAACATCGGCCTGCCGCTGACCAGCGCCATCGCCATCCAGGACATCCCCGAAGGCCTGGCCGTGGCCCTGGCCCTGCGCGCCACGGGGCTGTCGAACTTCAAGGCGATGATGGTGGCGATCGGTTCGGGCCTGATGGAGCCGCTGGGCGCGGTGATCGGCCTGGGCATTTCCACCGGCTTCGCCCTGGCCTACCCGATCAGCATGGGCCTGGCGGCGGGAGCGATGATCTTCGTGGTATCCCACGAGGTGATTCCGGAGACCCATCGCAATGGGCACCAGACCGCGGCGACGCTGGGGCTGATGGGCGGGTTCGCGGTGATGATGTTTCTTGATACCGCGTTGGGCTGAAAGGCCAATGCGCAATCCCTGTAGGAGCGGCCTTGTGCCGCGAAAGGGCCGCAAAGCGGCCCCGCGATCATTGTATTGACGCTGAAATCCCGGGGCTGCTTCGCAGCCCTTTCGCGGCACAAGGCCGCTCCTACAGGGGGAATCGTTGCTTAGACGTGCACCGCCACCTTCAGCGCCTCCAGCGCCGGCTCCACCTTGATGCCTACGGCCTCGCCCAACTCCAGCACACGGGCCAGGTCATTCTGCCCCACCATCACCATCTGCAGCTCGTCATCGAGCAGCTGGCTGAAGTTCAGCAGCACGTAGCCCCCGGCTTCCTTGTTCAGCGCGCCCATCTGCACCTGGATGCGGTTGAGCGCGGTCAGCGCCTCGGTGCGCGCCAGCTGCTTGGACTTGAGGGTGAACGGCACGCTCTTGTCGAACGAGTCGCTGATCTGCTGGAACAGGTCCTGGTAGCTGTCGGCCTGGAACAGCACGGTATCGGGCAGGCTGCCGACCACCACCCATTCGCCCAGCGGGAACGGGAAGCTGTCGTCGTAGTTGATGTCCGGGTTGGCGGCGAGGAAGGCGGCGGGGTCGGCGTAGGCCTGGGCGGCCTCGGCGGCGATGCGCTCGATCTCCTCATCGCGCATGCAGCCGGCGCCGATGAGGCGGATGAGTTCGAGCAACTGGTCTTTCATGGGGGGCCCTGCGGGTTGGCGTGAAAGGCGCCAAGGATAGCCGCAAACGCCCCCGAAGGGTTAGCCGGCCTTCGCCTCCAGGCGTGCGGCGGCATCCACCGCGCCCATGGTCCGCGCGGCCGCCAGCGCGGTGGCGCCGGCCGCGTCACGCCGTGCCGGATCGGCCCCCTGGGCCAGCAGGTAGTCGATGATCTCCAGGCGGTTGAACATCGCCGCCAGCATCAGCGCGGTGCGGCCGTCCGCGGCGGCGGCATCCACCGGCACGCCGTGCTCGAGCAGCAGGCGGATCATCGCCAGGTCGCCCTTGAAAGCGGCGCCGGCCATGGGCAACTGGCCGTTGTCATTGGCGATCAGTGCGTCGGCGCCATGGGCCAGCAGCACTCGCACGGCGTCGTGGTGGCCGTGGTAACTGGCCAGCATCAGCAAGGTGTCGCCCTTGTGGTTGCGCAGGTCGGCGGGCAGGCCACCGTCGAGCAGGCGACCGAGCATGTTCGCGTCGCCGCGGCGGGCGCGCTCGAAGACCTCCTCGGCGAAGGCCGCGGTTTCTTCGGCGGTCATGGTGGCGGGCTGGTGATCGGACATCGGGAACCTCCTGGCATCTGGCAATGGCCCAAGTGTCCATCAGGCAGCGGCGAGCGGTCCAAGGTTCAGATTCTATCGGCGGCAGAGAGCCAGGCTATGACCGTGCAAAATGCACTGTGCAAAATGCACGGGCGTGCAGATTGCAATGCGCAACCTTATAAAAACAAATTTAAGTAATTGATTTTAAAGGTTTTTTACTTGAGCAAAGGCTGGCACGGTCGCTGCAATCATCAACTCAAGTCTGCCAGTACAACAGTCAGGAGTTGATATGGACCTCATCCAGGAAAAATTCGCCTCGGTCTTCGCCGCCTACCAGGTCACCACCCAGCCGCGTCCGGACGGCGGTGTCCTGCTGACCCTGCGCGCCAGCGACGGCATCGTCACCCGCCGCGTGCTGACCTATGCGCAGCTGCACAGCGCCGAGCAACTGTCCTGGGCGATCAGCGCCATCCGCCGCGACCTGGCCGGGCAGCCGAGCGAGCTGCCGGTGATCTCGATGCTGCAGAGCCAGCAACGCTTCGCACTGCCGACCTACCGCTGATTGCGCGACCCGACCCTTTCAGAGTTCGTCGAGCCCGGCAAATTGCCGGGCTGTTCCATCACCGGTGAACCGCGGCTGCACCGCCTGCTCGCTGGCGAACAGGCGCAGGGCCAGGCAGAACGGGGTGTCGCCCAGGTCCAGCCAGCGCCGTATACCGGCGGGCACCACCAGCACATCGTCCTTCTCGCACAACACGGCGTACACCGCGTCTCCCAAACGCAGGCTGACCTGCCCGCGCCCGCTGATCAGCGCGAACACTTCCTCGCCCTCATGCACATGCTCGTCGCGCAGGTCGACCTGGCTTGGGTCGACGCCATCGCGGCTGAGCACGCCGAACACCACGCTGCCATGGGCGGTCATCAGCTGGTCGAGCGGCCCACGGCACGCCGCGACCACCTCATCCTGGCTGCTGCCCGGACGCAGGCGCGCACCGGACTGCCAGCGGCCGAAGCGCACGCCCTGCTCAGCCAGGGTCGCGGCAATGTCGTCGTGGTGGGTCAGCACCTTGTGCGGCAGTTCCGGGCTGGACGGGTCGAATACGCTGAGGATGCTCATCAGGGGTGGTTCCTGCTGTCTTTGAGTCGGAAGGCTATGATAACGGCTGCCGCGAGTGCCGCGACGCTGGCCATACCAAAGGTGAAGTGCGGGCCCAGCAGTTTCCAGCTGTAACCCGAGTACAAGGCGCCCAGCGCGCCGCCGGTGCCCGAGAGCGCCGCGTACAGCGCCTGGCCCTGGCCCTGCTGACGGGCGCCGAAACTGGCCCCGACAAAGGCAATGGCCGCGGCGTGGAAACAGCCGAACGTGGCCGCGTGCAGCACCTGGGCGAACACCAGCGCCGCCGGGATATCGGCCAGGTTGCCCAGCAACAGCCAGCGCACGGCGGCCAGCAGGAAACTCGCCAGCAGCACCTTGCGCACGGAAAAACGGGCGAAAATCCGGCTCATGCCCATGAACACCAGCACCTCGGCCACCACCCCCAGCGCCCACAGCAGACCGATGGCACCACGGCTGTAGCCCAGGTGCTCCAGGTGCAGGGTGAGGAAGGTGTAGTACGGCCCGTGGCTGAGCTGCATGAGGGCCACGCACACATAGAAGGCCAGCACGCCGGGCGCCCGCACCTGCGCGAGAAAGCCCCCTGCCCCGCGCCGCTCGGCCTGTTCCACCGGTTGCGCGTTGGGCACCCAGAGGCTGGCGGCGACGATCCCGGCCATGATCGCCACCAGTGCCACCGGGTAGATGTCCAGGCTCAGCCATTCGAACAGGCGCCCAAGACCGACCACGGCGAGGATGAAGCCGATCGAGCCCCACAGTCGCACCTGGCTGTAGCGCGCGGTCTGGCCATGCAGGTGGGCCAGGGTGATCACCTCGAACTGCGGCAGCACCGCGTGCCAGAAGAACGCGTGCAGGGCCATGACCATCGCCAGCCAGGCATAGCTGTTGCCGAAGAAGATCAGCGAAAAGGTCGCCAGGGTCGACAGCGCGCCCAGACGCACGATCAGCAGGCGCTGGCCACTGCGGTCGCCCAGCCAGCCCCACAGGTTGGGTGCGACGCAGCGCATCAGCATGGGGATGGCCACCAGCTCGCCGATGCGTGCCGGGGAGAAGCCCAGGTGGTCGAAGTACAGGGCCAGGAACGGCGCGGTGGAGCCGAGCAGGGCGAAGTAGAAGAGGTAGAAGCTGGAGAGGCGCCAGTAAGGGATCGGGGGCATGGGATGGGCCTTGTGTGAGCCTGCACCGGCCTCTTCGCGGGTAAACCCGCTTCCACAGGGATCTCGCAGCATTGGAGATCCCTGTGGGAGCGGGTTTACCCGCGAAGAGGCCGACCCTGGCTAAGTCAGAGCTGGCCCAGTACCGGGGTGCCCACTTTCACGTCGGCATTCTGCGCCCGGTGGCGCAGCAGGTGGTCCATCAAGGCGATGGCCATCATCGCCTCGGCGATCGGCGTGGCGCGGATGCCGACGCACGGGTCGTGACGGCCCTTGGTGATCACCTCGACCGGGTTGCCGTCGACGTCGATCGAACGGCCCGGGGTGGTGATGCTCGAGGTCGGCTTGAGCGCCAGGTGAGCGACGATCGGCTGGCCCGAGGAGATACCGCCGAGGATGCCGCCGGCATTGTTGCTGAGGAAGCCCTCGGGGGTCAGTTCGTCACGGTGCTCGGTGCCACGCTGGGCGACGCTGGCAAAGCCGGCGCCGATTTCCACGCCCTTGACCGCGTTGATGCTCATCAGCGCATGGGCAAGCTCGGCGTCGAGGCGGTCGAAGATCGGCTCGCCCAGGCCCGGCATCACGCCTTCGGCGACCACGGTGATCTTCGCCCCCACCGAGTCCTGGTCGCGGCGCAGCTGGTCCATGTAGGCCTCGAGCTCCGGCACCTTGTCCGGGTCGGGGCTGAAGAAGGCGTTGTGCTCGACCGAGTCCCAGGTCTTGAACGGGATCTCGATCGGGCCGAGCTGGCTCATGTAGCCGCGCACGCGGATGCCCTGGGTGGCCAGGTACTTCTTGGCGATGGCGCCGGCCGCCACGCGCATGGCGGTCTCGCGCGCCGAGCTGCGGCCACCGCCGCGGTAGTCGCGGATGCCGTACTTGTGGTGGTAGGTGTAGTCGGCGTGGGCCGGGCGGAACAGGTCCTTGATCGCCGAATAGTCCTTGGACTTCTGGTCGGTGTTGCGGATCAAGAGGCCGATCGAGCAGCCGGTGGTACGCCCTTCGAACACGCCGGAGAGGATCTCCACTTCATCCGGCTCCTGGCGCTGGGTGGTGTGCCGGCTGGTGCCGGGCTTGCGCCGATCGAGGTCGTGCTGCAGGTCGGCGAGGGAGATTTCCAGGCCTGGCGGGCAGCCGTCGACAATGGCGACCAACGCCGGGCCATGGCTCTCGCCAGCGGTGGTGACAGTGAACAGCTTGCCGTAGGTATTGCCGGACATGGACGCTCCGCGAATCTGCCTGAGGTGATCGAAAGCGGCAGTATACGGAAAACGCTACAGGATGGGTTGCCCATGCCGGCCTCTTCGCGGGTAAACCCGCTCCCACAGGGATCGCGCCAGATTCTAAAAATTGAGCAAGACAGTTGCTCCCACAGGCCGGCCCATCTCACTGTGGGAGCGGGTTTACCCGCGAAGAGGCCGGCACGGCAAGCGAGCCATGCGAACCTTCATCGCGCTGCAATGTCTCAATGACACCTAGCCATGTAGTACCCCTCCATGAAGTCGCGCCTCGCCGCCCTGCTCCTGCTGTTCTGCGCCAGCCTCGCCCAGGCCGCGCCCACCGTACTGCAACGCCCCATCGACCTGGACACCGGCCAGGGCGTGCTGCACGGCAGCCTGCTGCTGCCCCAGCAAACCACCCCGCCACCGGTGGTGCTGATCATCGCCGGCTCCGGCCCTACCGACCGCGATGGCAACAACCCTGCCTCCGGACGCATCGACAACCTCAAGCGCCTGGCCCTGCTGCTGGCCGGCGAGCACATCGCCAGCGTGCGCTTCGACAAGCGCGGCGTGGCCGCCAGCCAGCCGGCCACCCCCGACGAACGCGACCTCAGCGTCGAACGCTATGTCGCCGACGTGGTGGCTTGGGGCCGCGCGTTGCGCCAGGACCCGCGCTTCGGTCCGCTGATCCTGGTCGGCCACAGCGAAGGCGCGCTGATCGCCAGCCTGGCCGCCGAGCAGGCCGGCGCCAGCGCGGTGATCACCCTGGCCGGCAGCGGCCGGCCGGTGGCCGACGTGCTGCGTGAACAACTGGCCCAGCGCCTGCCCCCGGCGCAACTGGCCGGTGGCGTGGCACTGATCGACCGGTTGCAGGCCGGGCAGACCAGCCTCGACGTGCCCGCCCCGCTGCGCCAGGTATTTCGCCCCAGCGTGCAGCCGTACCTGATCACCCTGCTGCACCAGGACCCGGCGGCCGCATTCGCCCGGCTCACGGTGCCCGCGCTGATCGTCCAGGGCCGCAACGACATCCAGGTGGAGGTGGCCGACGCCGAGCGCCTCAAGGCCGCCAAGCCCGACGCCCAGCTGGCGCTGATCGACGGCATGAACCACATGCTGCGCATCAGCCCCCGGGAGATGGGCCAGCAGCGTGACAGCTACCGCAATCCCGAACTACCGCTGGCCCGTGAGTTGGGGGAGCGCATCGTCCTGTTCATCCACGGGCTGCCGCAGGCCTGAAAGCGCCCTCAGGTATTGGCCCGGCCTGCCGATAACGCGGCTAAGAAGGCAGTGATCCGGGGGCATGCGCGCCCCGATCGCGGGCAAGCCCACATCTGCGATGTCCTTGCAGGTACCGGCACCCGGCCGCCGTGCACCTGAGGATTCCCTGATGACCGATGCCCCCGCCGCCGAGGCGACCGAAGAACAAGCCCCGGAAAGCGCCCCGCTGCCCTGGGCAGACCTTGCCGCCGAGCATTTCCAGTTGCTGCGCCTGGCGCCGCTGCCGACCGACCGCAACAGCGGCGCCCGCCCGCTGCGTTTCGTCCAGTTCGGCTACGCCGAGCGCCACGACAAGGCCCACAGCCTGCTGCGCATGGAAATCCGCCTGCCGGGGCAGAAGGTGCGCAAGGAACAGAACCAGCTGGATATCCGCGTCGACCACGAAGCGCGCACGGTGCGTATCGGCGACCCGGCCGGTCTGCAGCTGGAACCGCTGAACCGTGGCCTTGGCCGCTACCTGCTGGCGCAGGCGGTGCAGTGGCTGCAGCAGCGTTGCTCGCACTACCGGGTCGAGGGCATGAGCCTGCCGAACAAGGACGCCCTGAACGAAGACACCCGCCTGCGCCGCGACCATGTGCTGGGCAGCGTCGGCCTGGCGGTGGAGTACACCGACGGCCAGTTGCTCAAGGGGCGCGTGGTGGAAACCCCGGTGGGCCAGCTCAAGGGCGGCTGGAACACCGAGAAGGTGCAGCGCGTGGACAACCTCGAGGCCGCCGGCATGCTGCAGCAGGCCGAGCAGAACCTGATGGAGAAGGAAGCCCAGCTGCGCGAGCGTGACGAGCGGGTGGCCAAGTACCGTCGCGAGGACAGCGGCCTGCGCTTCACCATCACCTGCCTGGTGGCGTTCGCGGTGTTCCAGGCCGGGTTGCTGATCTGGATCGCCACCCGCTGACCTGCCCTACGCGATCCGTGTAGGAGCGGCCTCGTGCCGCGAAAGGGCCGCAAAGCGGCCCCGGCGATCTTTGCATCAACACTGATATCCTGGGGCCGCTACGCAGCCCTTTCCGGCCGGTCCGACGCCTCGGCAAGGCCGCTCCTACAGCAGGGGGCGGTGTGAATCCTTCAGACCCGCGCCTTGAACAGCTCCTGATGCTGCCGGCACTGCTCGGCGGTCAGCATGAACACCCCGTGGCCACCGCGCTCGAACTCCAGCCAGGCGAAGTCCACCTCGGGATAGAGCGACTCGACATGCACCTGGCTGTTGCCCACCTCGACGATCATCAGGCCCTTGTCGGTCAAGTGGTCGGCCGCCTCGGCCAGCATGCGCCGCACCAGGTCCAGGCCATCGTTGCCGCAGGCCAGGCCCAGCTCGGGCTCGTGATGGTACTCGGCCGGCATGTCGCCGAAATCCTCGGCGTCGACATACGGCGGGTTGGAGAGGATCAGGTCGAAGCGCTGCCCCGGCAGGCCAGCGAAACCATCGCCCTGCACGGTGTACACCCGCTCATCGAGGCCATGGCGCTCGATGTTCTGGTTGGCCACCTCCAGCGCGTCGAAGGACAGGTCGGCCAGCACTACCTCGGCATCCTGGAACACCTCGGCGGCGACAATGCCGATGCAGCCGGAGCCGGTGCACAGGTCGAGGATGCGCGCAGGCTCGCCGGCCAGCCACGGCTCGAAGCGTTTCTCGATCAACTCGCCGATGGGCGAGCGCGGCACCAGCACCCGCTCGTCGACGATGAACGACATGCCGCAGAACCAGGCCTCGCCCAGCAGGTAGGCGGTGGGCACGCGTTCTTCGATACGGCGCTTGAGCAGGTGCTGCAGGCGTACCGTTTCGTCATCCTCGAGCGCGCAGTCCAGGTAGCTGTCGGCCACCTCCCAGGGCAGGTGCACCGCGCCGAGCACCAGCAGGCGAGCTTCGTCCCAGGCGTTGTCGGCACCGTGGCCGAAGAACAGTTCATGCTCATGGAAGCGGCTGACCGCCCAGCGGATATGGTCGCGCAGGGTGCGCAGGCGGGATGTGATCACGGGGTACTCCTTTTCAGACAGGACAAAAGTCTAACAGCCCACACCGCACATTTGTTTCCTCTGATAGCCAAACCGATAGCCACAAGCCAGCAACCACGCTGTCTGCGCTGTCAACCATTCACATTGGCGTCAAGGCAAGGGAGAATAGGCGTACAAAAGCCCTACCCAAGGAGCCCTTGATGTCCGTTCCAACCACGATGTTCCGCCTCACTGGCCGCGACTACCCGCCGGCCAAGCTGGGCCAAGCCAGCCTGATCGTCATCGACGCGCAGAAGGAATACCTGAGCGGTCCGCTGGCGCTGTCGGGCATGGACGAGGCCGTGGCGAACATTGCCAGGTTGCTCGATGCCGCCCGCAAGGCCGGTCGCCCGATCATCCACGTGCGCCACCTCGGCACCGTCGGCGGTCGCTTCGACCCCCAGGGACCGGCCGGCGAGTTCATCCCGGGCCTGGAGCCACTGGCCGGTGAAACCATCATCGACAAGCGCATGCCCAACGCCTTCAAGAACACCAAGCTGCACGAGACGCTGCAGGCCTTCGGCCCGCTGGACCTGATCGTCTGCGGTTTCATGAGCCACTCCAGCGTCAGCACCACCGTACGCCGCGCCAAGGACTATGGTTATCGCTGCACCCTGGTGGAAGACGCCTCGGCGACCCGCGACCTGGCCCTGAAGGACACCGTGATCCCCGCCGCGCAGATCCACCAGTGCGAGATGGCCGTGATGGCCGACAACTTCGCCTGCGTCGCCCCCACCGCCAGCCTGGTCTGAGCCACGACCGCCCGGCGGACGGGCGGAACCCCGAGGTGACCCGCAGGTCGAAATCCGGATCAGCTCTACCAGATCCTGAGGAATTCGAATGAAGCTCAAAGGCAGTTTCGATGCCAAGCGCCTGCGCCAGCGCGAGCCAAGCAACTGGGGCGCGCGGGTTTCCGCCGCTTTCTCGGTGCTGCTGGCCACCCTGGGCATTTTGCTCGCCATGGCCGGTTTCGCCGGCCTGCTGGGCAATTACGCAGCGCTCGCCGAGCTCAATGCCAACCGCCCGCTGTCGGCGATTCTCGTCGTGGTCGGGTTGTTGCTGTTGTGGATCGGCGTGCGCGTCTGGCGACGCAGCCGCATCCGCCTGCGCCGTGGCCGCGAATTGAACCTGTCGCCGCACCTGATGAAGAAGCACGACTGACAGATTTACACATCCCCCTGTAGGAGCGGCCTTGTGTCGCGAAGGGCCGCAACGCGGCCCCGGCGATCTATGCATCGAAGCGGAAATCCTGGGGCTGCTTTGCAGCCCTTTCGCGGCACGAGGCCGCTCCTACACAAACCGCGCGCAGCTCAGGGCTTCACGCCGACGCACAGTCGCGTAAACTACGCCGCCCACGTGGAGGCACCATGCAAGACGACGACTTTTCCCTCTTCCGCAGCCAAGTGCAGGGCGTCAAGCCAATCAAGCACGACCGCGCCGAAGTCGGCAAACCAAAGGCCGACCGCAAGCAGCTGGCCGGCCTGCGCCAGGCGGCGACCATCCGCAGCGACCAGGCGTTGGTGATCGACGGCCTGTCCGACCAGTTCGTCATCGACGTCGGCGCCGAGGACGAACTGATGTGGCGCCGCGACGGCGTCCAGGAAACCCAGATCCGCAAGCTCAAGCTCGGCCAGATTGCCTTCGAGGGCAGCCTCGACCTGCACGGCATGAGCGTCGAGAAGGCCCGCGAGACGCTGTGGGCCTTCATCGCCGAGGCGACCAAGCTCGAAGTGCGCTGCGTGCGCGTCACCCACGGCAAGGCCGCGCGCCTGGACGGCAAGCGCCCGATGATCAAGAGCCACGTCAACACCTGGCTGCGCCAGCACCCGCAAGTGCTCGGTTTTGCCTCGTGCCAGGCCCGCCACGGCGGCACCGGCGCGGTGTACGTGATGCTCAAGCGAACCATGCTCGAAGGGCGCGACGAGTGACATCGCGCTTGCAGCGCCGCCGTCGCCGCCGTACCCTTCGTCTTTGCGAAAAATCCCACAGGTAGATCCATGTCCCTGGAACAGAACTACACCGCGATTCTCAGCCAGATCGGCGAGGACGTCTCCCGCGAGGGCCTGCTCGACACGCCCAAGCGGGCCGCAAAGGCCATGAAGTACCTTTGCCGCGGTTATGAGCAAACCCTGGAAGAAGTCACCAACGGCGCGCTGTTCACCTCCGACAACAGCGAAATGGTGCTAGTCCGGGATATCGAGCTGTACTCGATGTGCGAACACCACATGCTGCCGTTCATCGGCAAGGCCCACGTGGCTTACCTGCCCAAGGGCAAGGTGCTGGGCCTGTCCAAGGTGGCGCGGATCGTCGACATGTACGCCCGTCGCCTGCAGATCCAGGAAAACCTCAGCCGCCAGATCGCCGAGGCCGTGCAGCAGGTAACTGGCGCCGCGGGCGTGGCGGTGGTCATCGAAGCCAAGCACATGTGCATGATGATGCGCGGTGTCGAAAAGCAGAACTCGACCATGCTCACCTCGGTGATGCTCGGCGAGTTCCGCGACAACGCCTCCACCCGCAGCGAGTTCCTCAGCCTGATCAAGTGATCGGCCTGTATCCCGAGCCGACCCCATGGGTCGGCTTTTTCATTTCAGGAGTTGCCCATGATCGTCAAAGCCCTGCGGGTCGGCCTCGGCCAGCTAATCGTGTTCGGCGACTGGATCAGCCGCCCGGCGAAAAAGCAGCGCGATGCCGCGGCCCAGGCCCAGGTCGAGCAGCAGACCAAGGGTCTGGCGCTGTACCAGTTCCATGCCTGCCCGTTCTGCGTGAAGACCCGCCGCACCCTGCACCGCCTGAACGTGCCGGTGGCACTGCGCGATGCCAAGAACGACGCCCAGCACCGCCAGGCGCTGCTCGAAGGCGGCGGCCGGGTGAAAGTGCCGTGCCTGCGGATCGAGGAGGACGGCAAGGTGACCTGGATGTATGAATCCAAGGACATCATTGCCTATCTGGACAAACGCTTCGCGGCGGTCTGACCCGCACGCACGCCCCACACTGTAGGAGCGGCCTTGTGCCGCGAAAGGGCCGCAAAGCGGCCCCGGCGATTGATGCGTCGACGCTGAGACCGAGGGGCTGCTGCGCAGCCCTTTCGCGGCACAAGGCCGCTCCTACAGGGGTGGGGCAGCAGCGAGTCAATCCACCATCGGCACATGCCGTGGATGGCTGGCCACCCGCGCCAGCCAGGCTTTCACCGCCGGATATTCGGTCAGGTCAAAGCCCCCTTGATGCGCCACATGGGTATAGGCGTACAACGCCACATCGGCGATCGAATACTGCTCGCCAACCAGGTAGGGCGTCATTTCCAGCTGCTTGTTCATCACCTTTAGCGCCTTGTAGCCGCCCTTGTGCAGCCCCTTGTATTCCTCCAGCCGGTCCTGCGGCAGCCCCAGGTAGAACTGGATGAAACGCGCCACGGCAATGTACGGCTCGTGGCTGTACTGCTCGAAGAACTGCCATTGCAGCACCTGGGTACGCAGGCGTGGTTCGCTGGGCAGGAACTCGCTGCCATCGGCCAGGTAGTTGAGAATCGCGTTGGACTCCCACAGGCAGGTGCCGTCCTCGAGCTTGAGCACCGGCACCTTGCCGTTGGGGTTCATGGCCAGGAACTCGGGCGTTTCGGTTTCGCCCTTGAGAATATCCACCGGGTGCCACTCATACGGGCGGTCGAGCAGGCTCAGCATCAGCTTGACCTTGTAGCAGTTGCCCGACTGGTAATCCCCATACACCTTGTACATCGCCCCTCCCCTTTCACGCAGTTGCGCAGTAATACCCCATAGTTGGCGACTGTACGGCTAAATGCAATGCCTGCTGTATGGCAAGGATCACGCCATTGCACGGTAGCCTGAAAAAACTGCTTACACCTGCACAAGGAATTCCCCATGACCGATGCCACCTCCGCGCGCCTGCGGCCGCTGGCGGACAGCTCCCCGTCGGCGGTCGTCGCCGGCTTCATCGCCATGCTCACCGGCTATACCAGCTCGCTGGTGCTGATGTTCCAGGCCGGCCAGGCCGCCGGCCTGACCAGCGCGCAGATCTCGTCGTGGATCTGGGCCCTGTCGATCGGCATGGCGGTGTGCAGCATCGGCCTGTCGCTGCGCTACCGTACCCCGGTCACCGTGGCCTGGTCGACACCCGGCGCGGCGCTGCTGATCACCAGCCTCGGTGGCGTCAGCTACGGCGAGGCCATCGGTGCCTATATCACCTGCGCCGTGCTGGTGCTGGTGTGCGGCCTGACCGGCAGCTTCGAGCGCCTGGTGCGGCGCATCCCCGCTTCGCTCGCCTCGGCCCTGCTGGCCGGGATCCTGTTCAAGATCGGCAGCGAGATCTTCGTCGCCGCCCAGCACCGCACGGTGTTGGTGCTGGGGATGTTCTTCAGCTACCTGCTGGTCAAGCGCCTGTCACCGCGCTACTGCGTGCTGGCCGCGTTGCTGGTCGGCACGGCATTGTCCGGCGCCCTGGGGCTGCTGGACTTCAGCGGCTTCCAGCTGGAGATCGCCACCCCGGTGTGGACCACGCCGAGCTTCTCGCTGGCGGCGACCATCAGCATCGGCATCCCGCTGTTCGTGGTGGCCATGACTTCGCAGAACATGCCCGGCGTCGCCGTGCTGCGCGCCGACGGCTACCAGGTGCCGGCCTCGCCGCTGATCTCGGCCACCGGGTTCGCCTCGCTGCTGCTGGCGCCGTTCGGCTCCCACGGGATCAACCTGGCGGCGATCAGCGCGGCGATCTGCACCGGGCCGCATGCCCATGAAGACCCGGCCAAGCGCTACACGGCAGCGGTCTGGTGCGGGATCTTCTACGGCATCGCCGGCACCTTCGGCGCGACCCTGGCGGCGCTGTTCGGCGCCCTGCCCAAGGAGCTGGTGCTGTCGATTGCCGCCCTGGCGCTGTTCGGCTCGATCATGAACGGCCTGAGCGTGGCCATGGGCGAGGCACGCGAGCGCGAGGCGGCGCTGATCACCTTCATGGTCACGGCGTCGGGCTTCACCCTGTTCTCGATCGGCTCGGCGTTCTGGGGAATCGTGGCGGGGGTGCTGACCTTGCTGATTCTCAGTCCGCGCAGGGGCTGACAACGCTATCGCGGGGCAAGCCCGCTCCCACGCCCAGACCCCGTGAGCGGGCATGCGTGGGAGCGGGCTTGCCCCGCGATAGGGCCGCCACAGCCAATCACAGCCTGAAGTGCCCCACCATCCCCTTCAGGTCATTGCCCAGCTGCGCCAACTCGACGCTTGAGCGGGCATTGTCCTCCATCGCCAGCGCCGCCTGGTCGGCACTGCCACGGATCTGCGTGACGCTGCGGCTGATCTCCTCGGCGACCGAGCTCTGCTGCTCGGCCGCCGCGGCGATCTGCTGGTTCATCTGCTGGATCAACGACACCGCCGCGGCGATGCTGCCCAGGGCGCTCTCGGTCTTCAGCGTGTCGGCCACCGCCAGGCGCACCAGCTCGGTGCTGCCACGGATCTGCGTCACCGACTGCTGGGCGTTGCCGCGCAGGCTGGCGACCAGCCGTTCGATTTCCTCGGTGGACTGCCGGGTGCGCCGGGCCAAGGCGCGTACCTCGTCGGCCACCACGGCGAAGCCACGCCCCTGCTCGCCGGCGCGGGCCGCCTCGATCGCCGCGTTGAGCGCCAGCAGGTTGGTCTGTTCGGCCACGCTCTTGATCACCTCGAGCACGTCACCGATGGTATGGATCTCGGCGCTGAGGCTGTCGATACCGCTGCTGGCGGTCTCGGCTGCCACCGCCAGCTGCTCGATGCGCTGCATGCTCTGGCGCACCACCTGCTGCCCCGACTCGACCTTGTCGTCGGCATCCTGGGCCGCCTGGGCCGCCTGCTCGGCGTTGCGCGCCACGTCATGGACGGTGGCGGTCATCTGCTGCATGGCAGTGGCCACCTGCTCGGTCTCATCCTTCTGGCTACCGACTTCGCGGTTGGTCTGCTCGGTGACCGCCGACAAGGCCTGGGCGCTGCCGGCCAGCTGATCGATGCCCTGCTGCAGGCCACTGACGATACCGGACAGCCCCTCGGCCATCTGCTGCATGGCCTGCAGCAGCTGACCGACTTCGTCGGCACGCGGCGGCTCGGCCTCGATCCCCAGCTCGCCCGCGGCAATGCGCCGGGCACGGCTGATCACCCGCTTGAGCGGCGCGACCACGGCCCGGGTGATCAACCAGGCCGCCAGCACGCCCACCAGCAGTGCCAGGGCCGTGGCCGCGGCGATGGCCACGGTGTTGCGCGCAAGCTCCGCCTGCATGGCCTGCTCCTGGGCGAGGTAGGCCTGGTCGACCCGCGTGGTGACCTGCTCGGCCCGGGCCTGCAACTGATCCTTGATACCCCGCTCCTGGCCCAGCAGGTCGGTGTACTCGTTGAGCTTCTCGGAGAAACTGGCGATATGCCCGGCCACTTCGCCCAGCACGCTCTGGTAGCCGGCATCGGTCACCGCCGACTTGAGCTGGTCCACCAGGCCGGCGGCCTCCACCGTCTGGGCGATGCGCCCCTCGGCGACAGCCTCGCCGCCCTTGCGGCTCTGCTCCAGGCGCACCCGGGCCTCGTCCATGGCCTGCAGCATCAGCCGCGACACCTGCCCCACCTGTCCGGCCTGCTCAAGGAACTCGCCGCCTTGCTGGCCCTGGGACTGCTTGAGGGTGTAGGTGCCGTCGTCGGCCAGGCCGGCCTGCAGCACATCGAGGTTGTTGGCCACGCTCGATACCGACCAGCTGGCCATGTCCAGCGCCAGCTCCTTGGCCTGCACCGCCTGGACGAACTGGTCGAAGGCCTGCCCGTAGGCACTGAGGTCGGCCTCGGCGGAAGTCAGCGCAGGCGCGGCGCGGGCCCGCTCCACCAGCCCTTGAAGGCCCATGCGCAGGGCATCGGCCTCCTTGATATCCGAACGCAGGGCGAAGGCCTGCTCATGTTGGCGCAGCTTCAACAGGTCGGTGTTGAACTGGGCCATCTGCCGCAGCCCCTCGAAGCGCTGGCCGACGTTGGCCAGGGCGTATACGCCGATGGCGGCCACCACCAGAGTGAGCAGCAACACCAGGGCAAAACCCAGGCCCAGCTTGCGCGCCATGCCCAGGTTGGCCAATACACCGTGCTTGGTCGCCGTCATCACCGCCCTCCTCGCTTTTTGGCCCTCCGCCGGCGACAAGAGTGACAATGGCGCCGACCTGGTCACAAGGGCCGCGTGCGCGAATGGTGTCATTTAGCTATGAGCGTGTCGCTTTCAGACCGCCAAAGGTCGCCCTGCATGCCGGAAGAACGCCTGGGCCCGGGAATCCTGCCCATAGGCGACATTGATCCGTAGCCAGTCACTGGCCCGCCCCTGCGGATCGAAAGCGCTGCCCGGGGTGAGCAACACCGCATGCTCCAGCGCCAATCGCTCCAGCTCGGCAAAGTCGCGCCCGGGCACCCGGGCCCAGACGAACATACCGCCGACCGGCTCACAGAACACCTCCCAGCCACAGGCCTCCAGTTGCCCCAGCGTCCTGGCCCGGTGCTGCCCCAGGCGCAGCCGCAAGCGCTGCACGCTCTTGCGGTAGCCGCCATTGGCGAGCATCTGCCCGACCACCTGCTCGGCGAAGCGCGAAGTGCCAATGCCGGCCACCATCTTCAGTTCGGCCAGGCGGGCGATCAACGGTGGGTCGGCCACCAGATAGCCGACCCGCAACGAACTGCTGAGGGTCTTGGAGAAACTGCCCAGGTAGATTACCCGCTGCTCGCTGTCGAGGGTCGCCAGGCGCGTGGCCGGGCCGTCCTGGAAGTCCGCGTACAGGTCATCCTCGACGATCCGCAGGTCATGCTCGCGGGCCAGCTCCAGCAGGCGGTAGGCGACCTTGGGCGTCAGGCAGGTACCGGTCGGGTTCTGGTACAGGCTGTTGATGAACAGGCAACGGGGCTGGTGCGCGGCCAGCAACTGCTCGAGCACCACCAGGTCCGGGCCAATGGCGGTGCGCGGCACCTCGAGCATGTGTACACCGTGCACGCGCAACAAGTTGTACAGGTTGTAGTAGCCGGGGCGCTCCACCAGCACCGTGTCGCCCGGTTTCAGCAAGGTCCGCACCAGCAGGTCGAGGGCATGGCTGGCGCCCTGGGTGGTGAGGATCCGCTCCGGCTCGGCGGCAATATCCAGCCGCGCCAGCCCCTTGTGCAGTTGCAGGCGCAGGCTGGCCAGGCCCTGGGGCGGGCAGTAGTCGAACAGCGCCTCGGGCGCGCCGCGGCTGACCTGGCGGATGGCCTGGGCCAGCTCGGCTTCGGCGCGCCAGGCCACCGGTAGCCAGCCGCAGCCGAGCTTGAGCAATTGTTCATGCCCTTCGCGAAACTGCCGCCAACTGCCGTCGATTGCCTCGCCCCAGGGCTCGCCGGGGTCGGGCCGCAAGCCCGGCTTGCGCTCGGCGACGAAGAAGCCCGCGCCATGTCGCGCCTCCAGCCAGCCGTTGGCCGCCAGGCGGTCGTAGGCCTCGATCACGCACGAGGCGCTTACCGACTGCGCCTTGGCCAGCGCGCGGATCGACGGCAGGCGCGCGCCGGGGCGCAGGCGCTGCTGTTCGATCCAGGCCTGCAGGTGCTCGGTCAGCTGCTGGACCAAGGGGGTGGGAAGGTCACGATCAAGATGAAAATGCATGGCAAGTGTTCGCTGCTTTCAGGCAAACAGTTAAGCATAAATGCCCCGTGAGTGTGCCTTGGCGAGCACCTGTGCAAAGGCCGATGCTGCCAACCACAGCCACTGCCTTGCGGATCCGCCCCGATGCCCACTTGTCACGCCCCAGCCCTGCTGGCTTTCGCCCTGTGCCTGATCACCCTGGCGGTGAACCTGCAGGCCCCGCTATACATCACCTACGCCGACCTGTCCGGGCAAGGCGCGGCGGCAACCGCCGTGGCCTTCTCCGGCTATGTGCTCGGCGTACTGCCGGTGCTGCTGGCCCTCGGCGGCCTGGCCGATCGGGTGGGCCGGCGCCCGCTGATCCTGGTCGCGCTGGCCCTGTCGATGGTCGCGACGCTGCTCATGCTGCTGGCGCCGAGCCTGCAGATGCTGGGCCTGGCGCGCCTGTTCCTGGGGCTGGGCACAGGCCTCGCCTCGGCCACCGCCACCGCCTACATGAGCGAGCTGATGGCGCCTGACGCCAGTGGCCGCGCCGCCACCTGGGTCACCGCCAGCACGTCGCTCGGCTTCGGCCTGGGCGCGGCGCTGACCAGCCTGTTCCTGCTAAGCGGGCCGACCCTCACCCCCGGCAGCTTCCACCTGCAACTGGCATTGGCCGCCGTCGCCCTGCTGCTGGTCTGGCGCCTGCCCGACCCTCGCCCGGCGCAGCGCAGCGCCATGCTGCGCCTGCCCTGCTACCCCGCCGGCAGCCTGGCTTATGGCCTGGCGATCCTCCTGGCCTGGGCCTGTGTCGGGCTGGTGATCGCCCTGCTGCCGAGGATCCTGCGTCAGCACGGGCTGAGCGCCTGGTCGGGGTTCTCGACCTTCTGTGTGATCAGTTGCGGCTTGCTGTTCCAGCCGCTGGCCCGGCGCCTGGCCAGTGCCCAGGCTACCTTGCTGGGGCTGCTGATCCTGCCGTGCAGCTACGCGCTGCTGGCCTGGGGGGCTGACAGCGGCAATCTGCTGGGTATGCTGCTGGGCGCCGTGGCTGCGAGCAGCGCCTGCTATGGCTTTATCTACCTGGGCGGATTGGCGGCGGTGAACGAGCTGGCCGGGAGCGAGAAGCCCCGGGCCAGTGCCGGGTTCTTCCTGCTCGCCTACCTGGGGTTCAGCCTGCCGGTGATCTTTACCGGATTGCTCAGCGATCGGCTGGGATCGCGCATGGCGCTGGAAGTGTTCGGCGGCGTCCTGCTGGTGGGCTGTGCCGCCGTGGCATTGGGCCTGTGGAAAACCTCGCGGGCCTCTTCGCGGGTAAACCCGCTCCCACAGGGGTCGAATTAGTCGGTCAGATCGCCAAGGCGCCGCCATCGACAGTCAGGCTGTGCCCCGTCGTGAACGCCGCGCCATCGCTGCACAGGTACAGCACCGCACTGGCGATCTCCTCGACCTTGCCAATGCGCCCGACCGGATGCATCGCTGCGGCGAACTCGGCCTTGCGCGGATCGGCCTCGTAGGCGCGGCGGAACATGTCGGTGTCGATCACCGCCGGGCACACCGCGTTGACCCGGATGCCCTTCTTCGCATACTCGATGGCCGCCGACTTGGTCAGGCCGATCACCGCATGCTTGGACGCCGCATAGATGCTCATCTTTGGCGCCGCCGACAGGCCGGCTACCGAGGCGGTGTTGACGATGGCGCCGCGGCCCTGGGCCAACAGCAGGGGCAGTTGGTACTTCATGCACAGCCACACACCCTTGACGTTGACCCCCATGATCGCGTCGAACTCCGCCTCGCTGCCCTCCGCCAGGCGTCCCTTCTCGATCTCTATACCGGCGTTGTTGAAGGCATAGTCGAGCCGGCCATAGGCCGTGATGACCTGCTCGTGCAGCTGACGCACGTCACTGTCACGGGTAACGTCGCAGGCGACGAACAGCGCCTCGCCGCCAGCCTGGCGGATCAGCGCCACGGTGGCTTCGCCCCCGCTCGCGTCACGGTCGGCCACCACCACCTTGAGCCCCTCGGCGGCGAATGCCTGGGCCGTCGCCCGGCCGATACCCGCCGCGCCACCGGTGACCAGGGCAACCTGGCCGGAGAAAGTCATGCTCATCACTGGCTCCTGCAAAAGGATGGGAAGTCGTGGCTGAGTCTAGTCAGGGCACCGCCGGGCTGGGCAGCATCATCAAGGGCACGGTTGGACTACTATCGTTCGCGGTGATCTTGCGTGACGCGGCCCATTCAACCCGCCGATCATCAGCCCCTCACACTCGTTCAGGAGAACTCGCCATGCCCCACACCAACCGCCGCTTCCTGCTGACCCGCCGCCCGGTCGGCGCCGTGCGCCGTGACGACTTCACCTACGAGCAGGTGCCCGCCAGCGAGCCGGGGGAAGGCCAGGTGCAGGTGAAGAACCTCTACCTGTCGCTG
The DNA here is from genome assembly GCF_028369275.1 of Mitsuaria sp. RG. Classification (NCBI taxonomy): domain Bacteria; kingdom Pseudomonadati; phylum Pseudomonadota; class Betaproteobacteria; order Burkholderiales; family Sphaerotilaceae; genus Roseateles; species Mitsuaria sp. RG. The sequence goes on along the minus strand of NZ_JAQMYQ010000003.1, from coordinate 154,923 downwards.
GATCCGGCCATGCGCGGCTGGATGAACGAAGGCAAGTCGTATATCCCACCCGTGGGCCTGGGCCAGGTCATGCGCGCCCTCGGCGTCGGCGAGGTGGTCAGCTCCAATCACCCGGACTACAAGCCCGGCGACCATGTCAGCGGTGCCCTTGGCGTACAGGACTACTTCACCGGCGAACCCCAGGGCCTGCACCGGATCGACCCGCGCCTGGCGCCCCTGCCCCGCTACCTGTCCGCCCTGGGCATGACCGGCATGACCGCCTACTTCGCCCTGCTCGATGTCGGCCAACCCAAGGCCGGCGAAACCGTGGTGATCTCCGGCGCCGCCGGCGCGGTCGGCAGCATTGCCGGGCAGATCGCCAAGCTCAAGGGCTGCCGCGTGGTGGGCATCGCCGGGGGCGCGCAGAAGTGCCAGTACCTGCTGGATGAACTGGGCTTCGACGGGGTCATCGACTACAAAACCGAAGACGTACTGGCCGGCCTCAAGCGTGAGTGTCCCAATGGCGTGGATGTGTACTTCGACAACGTCGGCGGCGATATCCTCGATGCCGTGCTGTCGCGCCTGAACTTCAAGGCCCGGGTGGTGATCTGCGGCGCCATCAGCCAGTACAACAACAAGGAAGCGGTCAAGGGCCCGGCCAACTACCTGTCGCTGCTGGTCAACCGTGCGCGCATGGAAGGCTTCGTGGTGATGGACTACGTCAAGGAGTACGGCAAGGCCGCGCAGGAAATGGCCGGCTGGCTGGCCAGCGGCAAGGTGAAGAGCAAGGAGGATGTGGTGGAAGGCCTGGAGACCTTCCCCGAGACGCTGCTCAAGCTGTTCAGCGGGGAGAATTTCGGTAAGTTGGTGCTGAAGGTCTGAGATCAGCAGCCAAGCGCTTTGTGGGAGCGGGCTTGCCCCGCGATGGCGATTGCCTGGACTTGCGCCATCGCGGGGCAAGCCCGCTTCCACGATCCCTGATTCAACCGCGGATTTCAGCCACCACGGCAGCCAGTGCCTTGGCCGGATCTGCCGCCTGGCTGATCGGACGCCCGATCACCAGGTAATCGGAACCGGCGTCCAGTGCCTGACGCGGCGTCAGAATCCGGCGCTGGTCATCCTGGGCACTGCCCGCCGGGCGAATACCCGGGGTCACCAGCTGCAGCGACGGGTGCGCCGCCTTCAGTGCCGGCGCTTCCAGTGCCGAGCACACCAGGCCGTCCATGCCGGCTTTTTGCGCCAGCGCCGCCAGGCGCAGCACCTGCTCCTGCGGATCGACATCCAGGCCGATGCCGGCCAGGTCCTCGCGCTCCATGCTGGTCAGCACGGTCACGCCGATCAGCAGCGGCTGCGGGCCGCTGCGCTTGTCCAGCTCCTCACGGCAGGCCGACATCATGCGCAGGCCACCGGAGCAGTGCACGTTGACCATCCACACACCCATCTCGGCCGCGGCCTTGACCGCCATGGCGGTGGTGTTGGGGATATCGTGGAACTTGAGGTCGAGGAACACTTCGAAGCCCTTGCCGCACAGGGTTTCGACTATCCCTGAGGCGCTGCTGGTAAACAGTTCCTTGCCCACCTTGACCCGGCACAGGGCGGGGTCGAGCTGGTCGGCCAGCTTCAGGGCGGCGTCACGGGTGGGGAAATCCAGGGCGACGATCAGGGGCGTCTGGCAGGCGGACATGGGCAGGGTCTCTTGGCAAGTCGTAAACGGCGCGCATTGTAAACGAAGTGGCGCGGGGTTTGGGGGCCGCGGGTCATGAGATTTGGCCCGGGCGGGGGCGGCTCCTATAATTGAACCAACGGCTGCGGCAATGGCTCGAATGCCATGTAAGCGGTGCCCTATACGCTTTCAGGAGAATCTCGATGCCTTGGTATGCCTGGTTGATACTGCTTGTTGCTCTCGGGTCGATTGTCGGCGGGTTGATGCTGCTGCGGGATACGGCGAAGAAGTTGCCGCTGACCGAGGAGCAGTTGAAAAAGGTGCATGAGCGCAACGCCGAGGCGGATGCGAAGGATGCGGCAGACCGCTGACAGGCGGTAGAAAGCCGACCGATGCAGGATCGGCCGGCTAGCCGAGGTTAATCCACCCTCAGCTTTTCACGGTTGCGTTCCAGCAGCGCATTGCCGATACCCTTGATCTCCAATAGCTCGTCGACCGATTGGAAAGGGCCGTGCGCCTCGCGATAGGCCACGATAGCCTCGGCCTTTGCCTTGCCGATGCCATTGAGCTCGCTCTGCAGGGTCGATGCATCGGCCTGGTTGAGATCAACCTTTTCCGCTGCTACCGATGACGCGGCAGCTCGCGGTTCGACCTGTTCGACAGCGGGCGCCGGCGCCGCTGCTGGCGCAGCGGAAAGAGTGAATGACAGGCAAGTGAAGAGTGGTAGCAACAGATAGGTCAGTACATTGTTTCGCATGATCAAAGACTCCTTGGTCCAGGATTTCAGAGGCAGCGTTCCTTGGCTGCCTCTAAACCCTAGTCGCTCTGGATGTCCGATCAAGATGCCGGTGCCGGGGAGATTATTTCCAGATCATTCCAGCAGTGCGTCGCCCCTGGGTGTCAGGGATCCATGCGTCGCTGCAGATGGATCCAGTCCACGATCTCGCTGTCCGGGGAATAACCGCTGACCATTTCGCGCAACAGTTGACGAACCGCAACGTAATCATCCGCCTGGACGGCGCCTTGCAGTCGAATCAACTGTTCCTTGAGCACGGACCAATCCAGGAAGTCCTCGTCGGCACTCATGATCATCGGATGCCGGGTGGAAACCACATTGTCCCCGATCAGTAATTCTTCATAGAGTTTCTCGCCGGGCCGCAATCCAGTGAACTCGACGGCGATGTCGCCATTGGGATTTCGCTCCGAGCGAACACTGAGGCCAGAAAGGTGAATCATCTTCTCCGCCAGCTCGACGATCTTCACCGGCTTGCCCATGTCCAGCACGAACACATCCCCTCCCAGCCCCATGGACCCCGCCTGGATAACCAACTGCGCGGCCTCGGGAATGGTCATGAAATAACGGGTGATCTTCGGATGGGTTACGGTCAGCGGACCACCCGACTTGATCTGCTTGTGGAAAAGCGGAATCACCGAACCCGAGGAACCCAGTACGTTGCCGAATCGGACCATGGTGAATCTTGTCCGATTGACATGGGATAGATTGCTGCTGCGACCAAACAGGACAGGAGCAGACTCACGGCTCAAGGCCTGCAGGATCATTTCCGCCAGACGCTTGGTACTGCCCATGACATTGGTTGGACGCACTGCCTTGTCGGTGGAGATCAATACGAAGTTCGAAACGCCTGCCTGCAACGCAGCCTGTGCCGTGTTGAGCGTTCCGAATACGTTGTTCAACACACCTTCGGCGATATTGTGCTCGACCATGGGTACATGCTTGTAGGCAGCGGCATGGTAGACCGTATCGATATGCCAGGTACGCATGACATCAAGCAACTGGTCAGGATTGCGAATGGAGCCCAGGATCGGCAGCACCCTGACAGGCAGCGACTCACGGGCAACCCGTTGCTCCAGCTCGCTGAGGATGCTGTAGAGATTGAACTCGCTGTGTTCGAACAGCAGCAGATTCTTCGGGCGAAGACTCAGTATCTGACGGCAGAGCTCGGACCCGATCGACCCGCCGGCTCCGGTTACCAGAACGGACTGGCCGACAACACAGCGCTCCAGCAGCTCGTCCTGGGCTGGCACCGGGTCACGTCCAAGCAGATCGGCAATGTCGACCTCCTGGATATCATCGACCTTGACCTGACCACGGGCCAGGTCCATGAAGCCAGGCACACTACGCACATGCAAAGGGAAACCTTCGAGGAAGCCAAGTATCTCACGGCGACGCGCACGGGTCGCCGAAGGAATGGCCAGCAGGATTTCCTCGGCGCCGGTCAGGTCCAGCATTCTCTGGATATGCTTGGGTTTGTAGACTTGCAGCCCGGCGATCACCCGATCACTGATACTTACATCATCGTCAATGAAAGCCACCGGCCGCATCAACCGGCCCATGCGCAATGCCGCAACCAACTGGTTGCCGGCAGCGCCTGCCCCGTAAACCGCAACCTTCGGCAAACCGTCATCACGATTGGTGAAGGGCACGTGCTTGGCGGCTGCGAACCAGTCGCCGAGGAAATATTGGCGCATCACAAGGCGCAGACCGCCCAGGAACACCAGGCTCAACCACCAGTAGTTGAAGATGATCGAACGCGGCACCACCGCTTGATGGTTGCTGTACCAGTAGACCACCAGGGCAAGGATCAACGACGAAAGGCTGACGGCCTTGGCAATGGCGATCAGCGCATCGTTACCGAAATATCGCATGACCGCACGGTACATGCCGAAGCGGATGAACAACGGAATCGCCACAATCGGGGCGGCGATAAAGAGCCACAGGTGCTCCTTGATCGGATTGGACAGCTCTTCGACCCCCAGGCGAACGAGAAATGCCAGCCACAAGCTCCCCCAGACCAGCACGACGTCAGTTGCCACCTGCAACAGCCTTTTGTATCGCCGAGGCAACCCTAGCAATGCGGACCGAAAACTATCCATAACCCCTTTCAAAATCATTCTCCTCTTACCTGAACCTTAGCCGCACTCGCAACTGTAGTGGCTGGCATGATCAATGCCGCCGGGGCCCTTTGGACACTCATGCTGGCGACTTGTCGACGATTTCCCTTTGCCCCGCCTTGAACTTGACCGCAAGCGCGAGGAGCGGTGCATAAGCCAAGATCACGCCAACCAATGCATCCACATGCCCCAATGCCACGACGGCCGCCCAAGGCAGCAGCCAGAGCAGATTGATGGCCGTCACGGCCAGCGTGACGGGACGGTGCTTGCCAAATTGTCGCGAAGCATACTGGTAGGCATGGCTTCGGTGTGCTTCATAGACCTTGTCGCCACGCAACAGCCGACGAGCCAGGGTAAAGGTGGCATCGACAATGAAAACACCCATCAGGATGATCCACGACCAGAGCAGCACGGGGTCGCCGTTCGCGGCATGCAACGACAGCAGCGCCAACTGGATTCCCAGGAAACCACTGCCTGCGTCGCCCATGAAAATACGCGCCGGCGGGAAATTCCAGAACAGAAAACCAGCCACGGCCAATGCAAGCAAGGCTGGTGCCCACACCATTGATGAAGCGCCGCAAGCGACATAGATGACGCATGCACCCAAACAGACCGTTATCGCCTGAAGGCTAGCCAAGCCATCGATACCGTCCATGAAATTATAGAGATTAAGCATCCACACAATGTAGAAAGCCGCCAGCACGTAGGTAACCAGGCTGATGTCCAGTGTCGCGCCCAGGACCACCAGCTTTGGAGCATTACCTAGCCAGAACAACACCCAGCAGGCTGCGGAAAAATGTCCCAGCAATCGCCACCGGGCTGCAATATGGCCATGGTCGTCGAGAAATCCGATTACCGCCACCAGGCCGCAGCCACCCAGAGAACCGATCAGCAGCCCCGTCGAGATGAGATCGAGGCCGTAGGCAACCGGCAATGCCGCGAGGAACGCCAGCACGATTGCCACACCACCACCGCGTGGCGTGGGAACGGAGTGAGAACTGCGGGCATTGGGAACATCGATGATGCTTCGGGCAATTGCATAACGACGCAACGCCCCTGTCAGCAAGTAAGAAACCAGCAGAACAGCAATGGGAAGGATCCAGTAACTCATCGAATGGGGTTTTCCAGGAAATGTTTTGCAGTGATGCCGAGCGCTTCCTCCAGTGACACCGGCGGCTCCCAACCGAGCATCTGGCGTGTCTTGGAGATATCGACCTGAAGCGAGCCGCAGAGACGTTGTGACAGCGCCCGCTTACCCAGCAGATTGGCCCCGAGGGTCAGTAGCGAGCTCGGAACCGGTATCAACCTGGCCGGTTTGCCCAGGGCGACCGACATCTTCTGCAGCAGCTCCGTGGTGGAAACGTCATGGCCGTCACTCACCAGAAACACTTGGTTGGCTGCCGCCGGGTGCGAGCAACACAACACGATCAGGTCGACGAGGTTGTCCAGGGCCACGAGGCTGCGCTTGTTATGTATGGCACCGAAAGGCAACGGAATCTGTTTGTCGAGCCAACGCATCATGTTGTGGAAGTTGGCCTTCACCCCAGGTCCGTAAACCAGCACAGGCCTGATGACGACGATCTCCATGCCCAGGTCACGTCCCAGCTTCATCAACTGCTCTTCCGCTTCCTGCTTGGACACCCCGTAAGGGTCCGAGGGCGAGGCATCATCATCTGCATGGTAGGGCCGCCCCAAAGGCGTTCCCTCGCCATTGACCTTGATCGAGCTGATAAAGACAAAGCGCTTTACCCCAGCCTGGGCGGCGCGCCGGGCAAAGGCGAGCGTTGCCTCGACATTGACCTTTCGAAATTCCGCCAGCGGGTCGGCGGCGACCTCGTTCATCACATGCACCCTGGAGGCACAATGAATCACTACATCAAATGGCCGCTCAGCCTGAGGCCAGGCAGATTCGCTTGCCAGGTCATCGAACAGGTGTGGCTCAACCCCGGCGGGCAATGGTGTTGATTGCTGGCGCACTGCCGCAACCACCTCTACCGGCATCGTCGCCAATCGCTTCAACACACCTTGACCAACAAATCCGGAACCGCCTGTTAACACTATGCGCATCGTACCATCGCCCCTTGTCCTTTCTACTTGCGGCGTCATTGGCGGTCCATGATCGCCTTGATGAACACCTGCATTTCCCCAACCACCAGATCCTGCGAGAAGTCCCGGCGAGCCCTCTGCAGACCAGAGAGCGCGAGCCTATCACGAAGTACCGAGTCGCCATGAAGCCGGGTGAGAACCTCGCGGATCTGCGCAATGTCGCCTGCTTCATGGAACAGCCCGGTGACGTCTTCCTCGACGGCATCGGTCAATCCGTAGATTCGCGAGACCATGCTGGGCACCCCCACCGCTGCGGCCTCGATCACCGCCAGGCCAAAACCTTCCCGGTAGCTGGGCATGCAAAACACGTCGGCCATTGCCATGTAGTGCTCAGGTGTACGGGTGAAGCCCACACGGTGAAAACGGTCCTGGCAAGGTTGCAGGATGGCCGCCAGCGACTCATCGATACCCTCATCGTCAGGTCCGACAACCAGCAGGTGGGCATCGGCATACCCTTCGCCAAGCGATGCAAAGGCTTGGGCGAGATCCAGAATCCCCTTGGCCGTATTGACCCGACCAAGAAACAGGAAAACCTTGGCGTTTTCGGCGATGTTCATCTCGCTACGCATTTGCGCGGCACGCTGCGGATCCGGCTTGAAGCGCTCGATATCCACGCCACTGATGGAGCCTTTGCCAAGCACCCTGATCTTGTCTCTGGCGACGATCTTTGACTCGATCAGGAAATCTCTTTGCGAATGACTGTCCGTCAGCAGGTGCGTTGCGGCGCCAGCCAGGAGACGGTCAAGGAACATCAGGAAGCGACGCCCCAGCCCACGCCGGGTGAACCAGACCTGCCCGGTAAAGATGTGCACGCGGCACCGTGTCGCCGACAGCCACCCCGCCAACATGGCGACAAGCCCTGACTTGGGCATCAGGGAAAGCACGCAGTCGTAACGACGCTGCATCAGGATTCGCCAAAGCCGGTACAGCGAGATCACGTCACGCTTGAGGGAGATCTTGCGTTCGATGGCATAGGGAATGAAGTCGACATGCTCTCCCAGCAGCGCCTCGACGTCATGGCGCGTACCGGGCACCACCAGTGTCACATCGTAGTTCGCGGAAAGACGCTTGATATGCTCGCGCATGAAGACATGCAAAACGACAGGGACCGTGGCAACCAAACAGATTTTCTTACGCGGCCGCATTTGTGTTTCCAAACGACTCACTACCCTTCAGATTGAATGATAATTACAGACAAGGTCTCGCCGGTCAGTTCACAACTTCTGGCAGCGACCACAGCAGCCCTCGACGTCATGCAACCGCTCCCTGCATGCGGTTCAGCCTAGATTGGCGTCTGGCGTCACGCTCCTGCTGCCCGGCGAACAGATAGAGGGAAACGGCAAAGATCGGCATGACTTGCAGCCCCTTGAAATTAATGATCACGAAGATCAAGAACAGGGCCAACGCAAAAACCTTGATATCACGACTTTTCTCATAGCGCCCGCCGAACAGGACGGGCACGAGATAAAAGCAATTCAGCAACATAAAAACGACGATAGAACCAAAACCGGAAAAATACAAAAGTCGCAGATAGCCGACATCTGTCCCTTTGTAGAACCCCAACTCAGAAGTGTCTTCAGAAAAATAGCGGCCATCACCATACAGGTAGGTGGATAGCTGATCAGGGAATATGTACATCTCCGACAACGACTGGACGCTGTCACTGTGCAACTCACCCTTGGTTACGATATTCCTGAAGATTTCAGTGGCTTGGTACAAGGGCCCAGACGTTACATAGAAGCTCAGCACCACCATCGTGACGACCGACAGCAATAGTAGAACCTTCAGTCCCAAGCCACGACGGCTCAGCCCCAGGATGGCGAAAGGAATAATTGCACTACGAGCAATTGCCATCGCGATGGGGAAGATCATGATGACGAGCAAACTCTTCAGGAAGCTTTTCTGTGAAATGAGCAGATAGTAAAACACCGTGATGACCAACGTAAGCGCGCCATCCACATGAAACAAGCCAAAGCCCAGCGCACGCAACCCGTAAATATGCTGGAAGACCTCCGCCGAGCGTGGTGATATAAAGCCCAGCAGCGTGGTGTACACGTCCCTGTCTAGGATCGATATGATCGCCAACGCGCACTGCAGGAAAATCCAGGCCAGCAACGCAGACGGTCGCTTGGTCAAGACGCGGTGAATGACATAACCGAAAAATATATTCAGAAAGATCTTGCTGGACACCACAAAGTGAAAGAACAGATCACCAGGCGCTCCCGCAGATGCCACCAGCGCCCCCCCGAGCAGCCAGCCACCAAAAAGCAACAGGAAGGCAATTGCGAACCCACCATTACTCATCAGCAACCTGAAAAAGCCCAACATATAGAAGGGCATGAGCAATACCGCCATCGGTACCTCGGTGCCATAGACACGCGGAAACCCAATGGTCACCGTCAGTACCAACAGAGCAAGTAGAAAAGAACCTTTTCTCTCCTGCTGCCCAGCGCTGCTCATGTCTACAGCTGTTGTCATTGGGTTGCTCATCCAGCTACCACACTCACTTTGATCTTCCCCACTATCCTTTGAACGGTTTGCCGCAGCCTTCTGCCCTGCACATCACCGCCGCCCGAATGACCATACCTTTGCAATCCGGAAAATCGTCACGGGCCACGTTCATGGCATGCGCCATGATCCACGCTAATGGAAGATGCTTGGAAAGGCGCCGCCGGCGCCGTTCCTGACTTGGTGAAAACGACCTGGCAGATAGCATGAACAAACTCCGCTGCGGCCAACCTAGATATCAATATGCCTGTACCTCTACGGGCACTTCACCAGAGGAGCAGGTGATCCTCCATACTACCGCATATCTGTCTTTGCCAGAGTCGCCAGAGGACAACCACCCGCAACCTGCCTTTACACCAGCAAGCGCCGGCCTGCCCCCTTAGCGCGGGTCGACCTCGATGAGGTCATCGCGGCGGCGAGCAACAGCCTGCGGGGCCAACGGCTCAGTGCCAGCACTCCTCGCCTGCATACCAGCGATCAGCAGGTGACGAGCCAGCGCGATACCCGCGCCTACCACCAGGCCTACAAGCAACCCACCGATCCCGAGCAACCACTTGCTGGGTGAAACCGGTTCAAGCGGATTGACGGCACGCTGGTCGACACTGACCAACTTGAGGTCCTTGGCCTGCAAGCTCACTTGTTCCAAGGCGAACCGCTCAGCCTTGATGCTTGCAATATCCTGCAGGTACAAATCTGCCTGTTTTCGCTGCTCCAACGCCTCAACCTCTCGATTGCGGTCAAGCAACTGCAGCTCCTTGGCAATCTGCGGAATTCGCGTGTCGGCAAAGTCGTCGGAGCGGCGCTGGAGCAATGCCGCGCGCTCAGCCTCAAGGGCATCGGAGCCCAGGAAGTACAGGGGGTCACGACTGGTTATGTCGGCAACCACGACATTCGTTGCGTTGACTCCAGCACTGCCGGCTATCGAAGCCGGGGTCGACGGACGCTTGATGCCAAGCCGCCGAGCGATGAGCAACGCCTCATCCAGCTGCGCGATACGATTGGCGCGCAGGGTTTTCAGCTCGGTTCGGCGTGCGCGCATCTCATCAAGCAGTTGGGCACGTTTTACCGCATCCCGCTCACTCAGCGAGGCGATTTGAACCTCCTTGAGCATCTCGTAGGAAACTCTCGACTTCTCGAGCCGGGTATCCAGCTCCTTGAGCCGGTTGGCCACGACGGTAATGACATCCCTATCGATTCGCTCGCGCTCGACCAGTGTGGCCTGCTCTATCAAGCCGTCGATAATGGCAACCCCGTCGTCGCCGGCACGGTAGGTGAGGTCGAGGGTGAGCGCCTCGGGGCTTCCCTCGCCATTCGACGCACTGCTGCGGCGTACCTGAAAGGCATTGCGACCGAAGAGCTCGAAGCGTTGCTCCACGCTCAAGCCTGGAACCTGGAAAGAATTGAACTGTTCTGGATGGGCCTGGAAGTAGGCAAAGCGGGTGTCGTAAGACTCAAGTGCAGTAGCGACCCGCTGCAGCGCCTGTTCAGGCTGAAGCTTGTAGACACCGGACCGATTCAGGGCATCCAGCTCGAACTGGGCGACTGGACGCAGGACGCTGGTGACCCGATAGCTGGGGGTCGCCATGTACCCATAGGCCAATGCAGCCAACGTAGTCACCGCCATCGTGCCGAGGATCAGACGCTTGCCCCGCCACAATGCGACCCCTGCGCTGAAGAGATCCAAACCTGAGGCGCCCACCACTGGAAAACGATTGATAACAGTCACGATCGACCTGCCTTAGAGCTGAAGGAATACTGCGGCAGGACCCATCCCATGGCTTGGCGTAAGGCATATCCGTGCCACTTTGTGGAAATGCAGGCCGTGCCCGCATGCAAGGAAAGGCTCGCATTATGGCAGCGAACGCCATTTATACAAGCAGCAGGCAGCGCCCTTGGCTACCACACAGAGTTGACAGTACAGTGTCACCCTCCCGCGTACCAGGCTCGAAAACCTGGCGCCTCGAAGACAGGAAATTTCCTACGCAAGCCAAAGAAAAATCAAACCATCCCACCGCGCTCCGCAAGTTCACCTGAAGACACTGGAGGCTTGACTGGACGCCCAGACCGAAAATGCTGGACCTCCCCCCCTCAGCCTGCACATGGCCTACGGCCTGACTGAAGCATCACCGCCCGAGCGGGCGGCGCTTGTACATCAGGAGCACGCATGAAACACGAGCGGCTTGCGCTCAGCGAACCTTCTCCTCGGGCCCGACCAAGCGGCGAACCTGAACCGCCTGAATAAACTTCCGAGGTCGAAAATAGAAGATATTCTTCAGACCGAACGCCAGGTTCTCTGGCAGTACCTTGCGTGTGGAACGTGCCATCGCCAAGAAAGTCACAAGGAAGTTCGCGTACAAATCCGTGCGCAATTCCGGGTGACTGTCAAAGTAATCCGCAACGTCTCTAAAGTAAATCCTGTAGGCCTTGGTACGCCCCGCCAAGGTGGACAGATAAGAACCATTACCCGGATTGCAGCGATACATGACCAATGGCTTGTTGATGAACACACCGCGCCCGGAAGGAATCATGGTGTCCATCGCAAAGTACCACTCCATCGACTCCTGGGCAGCGGTCACCTTGCGAGCGGAACGGCGGTAGGCATAAGCACTGTGGACGCAAGTCGAACCCCAGCGGGCCAGCTCCGGCAGCGAAAAGAAGGTGTGATAAGGCGCCTCCTCTCCGGGATAGGGCGGTATTGACTGATAACTGCGATCATCAGAAAAGTACACAGCCTTGTGGAAAACGATGTTGACATCAGGGTACTGGACAAAAAGATCGTACTGTTCCTGGAGCTTCCCACTCATCATGATGTCATCGCCATCAAAGTGAAAAACCACATCCCCTGTCGCCAAGGCATGAACGGCATAATAATTATTTGACACACCCACATTTTGCTCACGCAAAACCAACTTCAAGCGTCCCGGGTGCTTTTCAGCACATTCCCTAATAATACGCTGGGTACTATCGGTCGAGCAGTCATCAGAAACAATCACCTCAAGGTCAAAATTGACTTCCTGACCCAGGATACTTTCGAGACACTCTGCAATATAGCGCTCCTGATTGTAGCAGGAGACAACCACGGTTGCGCTCAACATCAAACCACCCTTTTCGTATAAATATAAAAACCAATGACAGAGCAGGCGAAATAAATAATATTCATTGCCAGGTGCGCAATGAATACGCCCTGCAGCCCCCACCCCTGCTTCAATGCCAGGGTACTGAACAGACAGAACAGGACCCCTTGACTTATCTCACCCAGCACATAGATCCGGGTCGCAGCCTTGGCGACCACCACAAAACCTATGACGTAGGAAGTCACCCTGAACAGGTCTCCCAGCAACTGATACTGGATAAAATCACCCAGCTCGGCAAAATCGGCTGACAACAATAGCGGAATGAAGAAGCTGCGCAGTCCGTAGAAGCCAATCGCACCCACACCAAACAGGCATATCGCCAGCACCATGAACTTGCGAACCACCGCCGCTACCTTGAGCCGATCCTGCAAGCCCGAAACGATCGGAATGAAGTACGCCGCGAGAAAGACCACGAAGAACCCCATGTAGGCACTGGACAGCTTGAGCGATGCCTGCCAGAGCCCGGCCGCTTGCAGCCCCGCATTCTCCAGCAACAGATTACGCACAACAATTTCTACAAGCGGTACGCTCACCGCGCCGACAGCAGCCATCAGCGTGAAACCCGAGAGCTTTGCAAATTGCGGCCGGTAGGCGATACGCCAGCGCACATGCCTACGCAGCCTTGAGCGGGCAAAGAAATACAACGCCGGCAGGCTGTATGACAAATAAAATACGATAATCGACAGCGCCGCCCCGACCAGGCCGAACTGACGGATCAGCAACCACGCCAGGGGTAGCGTGAGCAGATTACCCACGATCTGTATGGTCGCGTAAACCCGGGTTTCATGCAGGCCATTGGCAGTGCCATTGACGATATTGGTAAATGCGAAACCGAACTGCGCAACCCCCAGCACCACCATCAGCCAGGCGTATTCTCCCCCCAGCAAATAATGAGACAGAGGGCCGCTGAAGACTATCGTCCCCAGCAGAATCAGCGTGCACAGTCCCAGCGAATAGAGTCGCGCCCCTGCAAGAAACCGAAGCATCTGCTTCGGTTTGTGCCGATACTCGGCGACGTACTTGATGACACCGTTCTGGATCCCGCCGCCGGCCAGCAACGACAGGAACAGAACAGCGCTCATCAAGTTACCGAGCGCACCCAGCCCTTCCACCCCCAGGTAGACCGCGACCAGCTTCAGGAACAGAAAACCCACCAGAATTTTCGACAGATGGGACGCTGTCGTGAATAGCGCGCCGGCGAGCACCCCTATACGCTTGCGAACCGATTCGACTTCATCGCGAGAGGCGCTATTCGACATCGATCGATTTCACAACAGCATCGATGACCTGCTGAACTTCTTCATCAGACATGGCAATCCACAGCGGCAGGCGGAGCAGGCGCTCGCTTTCCCGGGTGGTGTGGTTGTCCACGCCATGGAAGCGCCCCAGGGACTTCCCGGCTGGCGCCGAATGCAGCGGAATATAATGGAACACCGCGCCGATACCCAGCTCGCGCAACCGGCTCAGGACGCTGGTTCGATGCTGAAGATCCCGCACCTTCAGGAAGAACATATGGGCATTGAAACGGCACCCCTCAGGCACAACACCTAGCTCGACGAGCCCTTTGCCCACCAGCGGCTGGAACGCGTCCCAGTAACGCTGCCAAATGGAAAGGCGCGTCTGGTTGATTTCATCGGCCTTCTCGAGCTGGCCGTAGAGATAGGCAGCCTGCAGCTCGCTTGGCAGATAACTGCTACCGACGTCTACCCAGGTGTACTTGTCGATCATCCCGCGGAAGAACTGGCTGCGATTGGTCCCTTTCTCGCGGATGACCTCCGCACGCCCGATGAACTGAGGATCATTGATAAGCAACAACCCACCTTCACCGCCACTGGTGTAGTTTTTTGTCTCATGGAAGCTGAACGCTGCCATGTGCCCGATGGTCCCCAGGGCTTTACCATGGTAAGTCGACATCATTGCCTGGGCTGCATCCTCGACCACATAGAGGTTGTGGCGCTTGGCGATATCCATGATGACGTCCATCTCACAAGCCACACCGGCATAGTGCACAGGAACAATCGCCCGAGTACGCGGTGTGACAGCCGCCTCGATCAAGGTCTCGTCAATGTTCATCGTATCGGGACGCACATCGACGAACACGATGGTCGCACCGCGCAAAACGAAGGCATTCGCCGTACTGACGAACGTATAGCTGGGCATGATGACTTCATCACCCGGCTTGATATCCAGCAGCAGCGCCGCCATTTCCAGCGCTTGCGTGCAGGAAGGTGTCAGCAAGGTCTTGTGACAGGAAAACCGCTCTTCAAACCACTGTTGGCATTTATGGCCATAAGCACCATCCCCGGACATCTTGTCGCTGCGCATGGCGGCCAGTACATGAGTGTCCTCGTTCCCGATATGAGGTGGCTTGTTAAATGGAATCATCTTCTAGTCCTTCAAGAGCGGCTTTTTCAGCGACAATACGTAAGTGCCGCACAACTAAACCAAGCTGACAACAACCTGCTTAAACACCGCGAAGATAATTGATCGCGACATCGCCAATGTACTTGCAACAAAGCCCCCTTCAAGGGTGCCTTCACGACTCATGCACAATGAGCCTTCCGCTCCGCGCAGCATTGTATGCTTGATGCCTCATCGCGTTACAGAACATCTCATTAAGCCTACGGACCGACTCCGACCTCCTGCCTGGAAAATTCGATCCCCCAGCATCATCTCCTTTTCGCCTGGCTCGCCTTCAGTTGACCTCACATTCGAAACCTGTCACTCCCGGCAGATTCATGGCAAAGGCTGGCTGAGCCGATTGAACGGAACATTACTTCAACGCCGCATAGGCGGTCACGTCGGATTGTTCAGATTTTTCCCATGCGAAAGAGCTTTTAACCTCGGTGATTCTGCCAATTTCCTGCAATAATTCAAGAGCCAATCACCGATGCACCTCGCCAGCAGGACCTCAAGAAACGCCCTCCGGACACCCCACCTTTCCCTGTGAATACTGCTCCAGACAGCGACCCCAGCCCAACGCCGGCGGGCAGCATTCGCCCTTCAGCCACCCCAACAATGGAGGCCACAGGGCTTGCGGGCGTCGAGAAATCAAAGCTACCCTTCCCAGGCAGGTATCGCGCCCGGCACCGAGTCCGTCACATGAGCACAGCGACGCAGCCGCACAGGCGAGCAATCTCAGGGCACCCAACACCCCATCCGCACCGAGAATCACAATGCTTACAATTTTTGCAATGACCGAGAAGGGCCTTGCCTTCACCGAACAGGCCACCTCGAAATTCAAGGATATAATATCGCTAGTTGTCATCGGCCAAGACAGCGCCGTGGCAAATGACTACTCGGAACAGATTGCAGAAACATGCAAAGCCGCCGGCGTCGAGTTCATTTTCAAGAAAGACCACAGCCAGGTAACAAGCGAATATGTCATCGCCATTTCATGGCGCTGGCTGATCAAGCACCCCACCGACAAGCTGATTGTCTTCCATGATTCGCTGCTACCACGCTATCGTGGGTTTGCCCCCTTGGTAAATGCACTGATCAACGGAGAGAAAGAAGTCGGCGTGACGGCACTCTTTGGTGCCAGCGAGTATGACCGCGGCGATATCATCCAACAGGCGTCAACTACACTCCAATACCCCATCACCATAGCAGAAGCAATTACCGCCATTAACGCCTGTTATCTGGAATGCGGGATGGCCGTACTCTCGACACTTGCCAGCGGTAACAAGCCGACGGCAAGTGCACAAGATCACAGCCTGGCCACCTACAGCCTCTGGCGCGACGATGACGACTATCAGATCGATTGGTCACTGCCCGCTTCAACCATCCGCCGCACGATTGATGCACTCAGCACCCCGTACCGCGGCGCGTTCTGCCGAATCAACGGTACTCCCGCGCGCATTCTGGCGGCAGAAGAAGTAGAAGACGTCACGATCGAAAACCGCGACATCGGAAAAGTCATTTTCATCGAGGATGGGCTGCCGGTGATCGTCTGCGGAACAGGCCTGCTGAAAGTACTGAAGTGCCGCGACGACAACACGTCCGAGGACCTGCTCCCCCTCGCCAGATTCCGCTCACGTTTCAGCTGAAACACCGCACCAGGCACCTCCGGAAAAGAGCAGCCCAGATCCATGGCGCTCTTTTCGCCTCCACACACCGGCACTTAGAAAGGTGCTACGAAGAAACCAGTTCCACCTGGCGCTCTTCGTAGCACAACATGCGTACCGCCCGAGCATTCGGGCCACGAAAGACGCTCGTTAATTGTGCAAGGCTCGCCTGCGGATGAACAGGACACGCAGCACCGCCATACCAATCCCGAGCACGCCACCCGCGACCAAGCCGAGAATACCAATGATCTTCCTGTTGGGTCTTACCGGCTCATCCGGCAAATCAACAGCCCCATCCTGCCGGTAGACCTTCACAGCCTCCCCAGCGACCTGCAAGGACTGGTAGAACGCCAACGATTCCTGACGCTCGCGAAGATTGCGCACGAACGGATCATCAGAGGTACGATTGCGCAAATTGTCGATCTCAGCCTCCAACGCCTTGCTACCGCGCATGTAGATGAGCGATCCCTCCATACCTGCGGAGACTTCGCCAGAGAGGTTGTTCGCAATAATTGGCGGCCTTTCCAAGCCGATCGTTCGAGCCACTCTGAGCGCCTCGGTAAGCTGGACAAGCTGATCCTCGCGCAGCTTTCTCGCACCTTCCCGCGCGATGTTTATCTCCTGCTCGAGATTCTTCGCCTTGACCTTGGCGTCGGTCATTACATTTTCGACAATTTCATCTTCCCCCAGCCGCCCGGCCATTTCGACGTAGCGAGCCGCCCAATCGACAGCCCGCTTCGGATCCGAGGCCTCGACCTTGATGAAATGCCTGTCCGCCCCTTCCCTGGATACCTGCCCCAAGGAGACCGCCGACAGATAGCGATCATATTGCTCATCCTGGGAGCCGCGGCGACGAGCCTCAGGCAAGGCTGGCAAGTAGGTTTCACGGAAGAACTTGCGTCGCAATGACTCCGACTGCAAGTTGCGCAGGTAAACGTCAAAAACATCCTTGACGGTCAACATGACCAGGCCAGAACCCCCACCCCGCCCATAGTTCAACTGGGCGATATCATTCGAGGTGGGTGGCTGCACAAAAACCTTGACTTCGTATACAGGTTCCGCCAAGTAGGCATATAGCAAGGCGCCTGCTGCTACAAGTCCGGTCACAAGACCAATCAACAGCTTTTGCCCCCACAATGCCTCGGTCAGCTCAAACAGATCAATCTCATCACCACTCAGGCGCTCACGTTCATTGCGCATTTATTCTATTTTTCCTTGGGTCCGTCTGCATTGCATGAGTCACTGCACAGTAGAAATCCAGATTCACCTGGCTGGTGTTTGGCAATCTGGATTATCGATACACTTCCACAACCAGCAGCCTTCTATAGAGAAAGCAAGCCGCAATTAGTTCCGACCACCCGACCAACGCCCCGCAGCCCATCAACATCATAGGACGCGGGCGTGACACTTTGAACGCAATGAACAGCCTAACCTTGGCACCCACCTGGACACGGGCGTAGCTGGAAATGCCCTTCACGCACTCGTCAGGCAACACCGTCCATGGACGATAAACGGCCCAAAGCCTTGCCCTTGCCAATAGTGGTCAGACTGGTAACTCATTGTAAAGAGTAGACCATCAGGAACAGATGGCAGGTAGCATCGCAATATGGCCGAGCGCGCCATGAGAACCCCAAAGGCACTGCTGGCAGGCCTTGAGCGGGGCAATGAGGAGGGATCACCAAGACATCCATTCTTCCGAATCCTTCAACAGGCAAATTGACAAGCGAGGAATTACCTCACTTCTCAAGCTGCATTCAAATACGGAAAACTCTTAGTAACTTGTAGGAAATATCTTCAAGCTTCAGTACGCACGCCTTTCCGGCCACGTTCGCGAAGCTGGCGCCGCCCTCGCGCCACACCATAGGCACCCAGCATCGGCCCCACGGCCAAACCAATAACCAATGCCACCAACACCAACACTGCCACCGGCACGGACGGCGCCGACCAGCCAAAAAGCACCAAGGATACGGACTGCTGGTTCTCCAGCACAAAGAACAATACGACAGCCGCCAATAGCAGCACGAACAGCACCACCAGGGCGCGCTTTAGATTACGCATCAGGCCGCTCCTCCATTCAAGGGTGCTCATGCTCATCTTCATTGACCCGATCACGCAGCTCCTTGCCGGGCTTGAAGTGCGGCACATACTTGCCTTCGAGGCTGACCGACTGGCCGGTCTTGGGATTGCGCCCTACCCGCGGCGCGCGGTAGTGCAGGGAAAAGCTGCCAAAGCCACGGATCTCGATACGATCCCCGGTCGCCAGGCACTGCGACATCTGCTCGAGCATGGTCTTGATGGCCAGCTCGACGTCCTTGGACGAGAGCAGCCCCTGATGGGTGACAATACGTTCGATCAGCTCCGACTTCGTCATATTTTTCCCTTCGTTATCAAGCAGCTAGATCATTGCTTAATCAGTTTGTAGCACGCTCCGGCGGATTTGAACAGGGTGGTTCTTGACTAAACAAAAAAATTCAAGATAAGGCCCCGCACGGGCGACCCCCACCCCACACGAACGCGAGCGCACTGCGGCGCGACTTTGCCGGCGAGCGGTAAAGCCTACTGCTCGTACACCGCTCACGAGCCCAGAAACATCTACAAACCCTGTAGGAACAATCTGCTTCTGCTCGACCAGGCAAATCGCAGGCACAAAAAAGGGCGACCCGAGGGTCGCCCTTTTTACCGATCAAACAGAACTCAGTTCTGCTTGGCCATTGCTTCGCGCAGCAGCGCAGCCATGGTGGTATCGGCAGCCGCTTCCGGAGCGTTTTTCAGGCTCTGGATGGCTTCGCGCTCTTCAGCGTCGTCCTTCGATTTGATGGACAGGCTGATAACGCGGGACTTGCGGTCGACGCTGATGATCTTGGCTTCGATCTCTTCGCCTTCCTTCAGCACGTTACGGGCGTCTTCAACGCGGTCACGGCTGATTTCGGAAGCTTTCAGAGTAGCTTCGATGTCGTCGGCCAGGGTCACGATAGCGCCCTTGGCGTCAACTTCCTTGACGATACCCTTGACGATAGCGCCCTTGTCGTTGACAGCAACGAAGTTGGAGAACGGATCGTCTTCCAGCTGCTTGATGCCCAGGGAGATGCGCTCGCGCTCTGGGTCAACCGACAGGATGACGGTTTCCAGCTCGTCGCCCTTCTTGAAGCGACGCACGGCTTCTTCGCCAGCTTCGTTCCAGGAGATGTCGGACAGGTGAACCAGACCGTCGATGCCGCCGTCCAGGCCGATGAAGATACCGAAGTCGGTGATCGACTTGATGGTACCGGTGATCTTGTCACCCTTGTTGAACTGGCCGGAGAAGTCTTCCCATGGGTTCGATTTGCACTGTTTGATACCCAGGGAGATACGACGACGCTCTTCGTCGATGTCCAGAACCATGACTTCCACTTCGTCGCCAACCTGAACGACTTTCGACGGGTGGATGTTCTTGTTGGTCCAGTCCATTTCGGAAACGTGCACCAGACCTTCAACGCCTTCTTCCAGCTCAGCGAAGCAGCCGTAGTCGGTCAGGTTGGTGACGCGAGCAGTCACGCGGGTGCTCTCTGGGTAACGGGCTTTGATAGCAACCCATGGGTCTTCGCCCAGTTGCTTCAGACCCAGCGAAACGCGGTTGCGCTCGCGATCGTACTTCAGGACCTTGACGTCGATCTCGTCACCAACGTTGACGATCTCCGACGGGTGCTTGATACGCTTCCAGGCCATGTCGGTGATGTGCAGCAGACCATCGACGCCGCCCAGGTCAACGAACGCACCGTAGTCGGTGAGGTTCTTGACGATACCTTTGACCTGCTGGCCTTCCTGCAGCGATTCCAGCAGAGCTTCGCGCTCGGCGCTGTTTTCGGCTTCCAGGACGCTGCGACGGGAAACGACAACGTTGTTGCGCTTCTGGTCCAGCTTGATGACCTTGAATTCCAGCTCTTTGCCTTCGAGGTGGGTGGTGTCGCGCACTGGGCGGACATCAACCAGGGAGCCCGGCAGGAACGCACGGATGCCGTTAACGTCGACAGTGAAGCCGCCTTTAACCTTACCGTTGATAACGCCCTTGACCACTTCTTCAGCAGCGAAAGCAGCTTCCAGAACAATCCAGCACTCGGCGCGCTTGGCTTTCTCACGGGACAGCTTGGTTTCGCCGAAGCCGTCTTCGACCGCGTCCAGCGCAACGTGAACTTCGTCACCAACCTTGATGGTCAGTTCGCCAGTTTCGTTGTAGAACTGCTCGAGCGGGATGACACCCTCGGACTTCAGGCCAGCGTGTACGGTAACCCAGTCGCCGTCGATGTCGACAACGATACCGGTGATGATTGCACCCGGCTGAAGATTGAGGGTTTTCAGGCTTTCTTCAAAGAGTTCTGCAAAGCTTTCGCTCATTTTAATTCCTGTAGATTCGGGCGAAAAAGACGCCCATAGCCACATTCCAGACAATGTGGGTTTCGTTAAGTTAAGAAGCGCTGACAGGACGTTGACTGGTGCCCCTGCCCGCTCTCCTCTCCATCAGGCCAGGTCGCGCAGGGCGAGCTCGCTTCTGATGCGTTGCAGCACCTGCTCGATGGACAACTCCGTGGAATCCAGCTGAATGGCATCGGCCGCCGGCTTGAGCGGGGCCACTGCGCGCTGGGTGTCACGCTCATCGCGCGCACGGATCTCATCTAGCAGACTTGACAGACTAACATCTTCACCCTTGCCCTTCAACTGCAGGTAGCGGCGACGGGCACGCTCCTCGGCACTGGCGGTGAGGAACACCTTGAGCGGCGCGTCGGGGAACACCACGGTACCCATGTCGCGACCGTCGGCGATCAACCCCGGGGCCTCGCGGAAGGCGCGCTGGCGCTGCAGCAGCGCTTCGCGCACGGCCGGCAGCGAGGCGACCATCGAGGCGCCGGCGCCGACGGTCTCGGTACGGATGACGTGGCTGACATCCTCGCCCTCGAGAATGATCTGCTGCAGCTTGCCCGGCTCGGCGGCGATGAACTGCACATCCAGATGGGCGGCCAGGGCCTTGAGCAGCTCTTCGTTGGTCAGGTCGACACCATGGTTGCTGGCGTTGAACGCCAGCAGGCGGTAAAGCGCGCCGGAGTCCAGCAGCTTCCAACCCAGCTCGCGGGCCAGCAGGCCCGCCACGGTACCCTTGCCCGAGCCGCTCGGCCCGTCGATGGTGATGACCGGTGCTTGGGAATTCACGACTTGCCCTCTTCGGCGACGCGGATGCCGACTTCCTTGCACAGCGCCAGGAAGTTGGGGAACGACGTGGCGACGTTGGCGCAGTCATGAATCACGATCGGCGCGCTGGCGCGCAGCGAGGCGATGCTGAAGGCCATGGCGATGCGGTGATCGCCGTGACCGTGCACTTCGCCGCCGCCGATCTGGCCGCCGTCGATGATGATGCCGTCCGGGGTCGGCTCGCACTTCACGCCCAGGGCGATCAGGCCGTCGGCCATCACCTGGATGCGGTCCGACTCCTTGACCCGCAGCTCTTCGGCGCCACGCAGCACGGTGCGCCCTTCGGCGCAGGCGGCGGCGACGAACAGCACCGGGAATTCGTCGATGGCCAGTGGCACCAGGTGCTCGGGAATATCAATGCCCTTGAGCTTGGCGCCGCGCACGCGCAGGTCGGCTACCGGCTCGCCGCCGACTTCACGCTGGTTCTCCAGGGTGATGTCGCCGCCCATCAGGCGCAGGATGTCGATCACGCCGGTGCGGGTCGGGTTGATGCCGACGTGCTCCAGAACCAGCTCGGAACCTTCGGCGATGGACGCCGCCACCAGGAAGAACGCCGAGGAGGAAATGTCCGCCGGCACTTCGATGCGGGTGGCGGTGAGCTTGCCGCCGGACTGCAGGGAGGCCACGGCACCGTTCGACTCGACCGCGTAGCCGAAGCCGCGCAGCATGCGCTCGGTGTGATCACGGGTCGGCGCCGGCTCGGTGACGGTGGTGGTGCCTTCGGCGTACAGGCCAGCCAGCAGCAGGCAGGACTTGACCTGGGCACTGGCCATCGGCAGAGCGTAGTTCAGCGCCTTGAGCTTGTGCCCGCCACGAATGGTCAGCGGCGGACGCCCTTCAGGGCCCGTCTCGACCACCGCGCCCATTTCGCGCAGCGGATTGGCCACGCGGTTCATCGGGCGCTTGGACAGCGAGGCGTCGCCGGTCATGGTGGTGTCGAACGACTGCGCCGCCAGCAGGCCGGACAGCAGGCGCATCGAGGTGCCGGAGTTGCCGACGTACAGCGGCCCGGGTGGCGGCTTGAGGCCGTGCAGGCCAACGCCATGGATGGTCACGCGGCCGTGGTGCGGGCCTTCGATGACCACACCCATGTCACGGAAGGCCTGCAAGGTGGCCAGGGCGTCCTCGCCCTCGAGGAAACCTTCCACCTCGGTGGTGCCTTCGGCCAGCGAGCCGAGCATGATCGAGCGGTGGGAAATCGACTTGTCGCCAGGTACGCGGATCCGTCCGGACACGCGGCCACCCGGTTGGGCCAGGAAAATCAGATCGTTGGCGTTCATAGCGTCCACATAGGCCCGGCGGGCCAGGATTTTACTGAAATGCTCGCGGGCAACCCGGGCGCGAGTGAACACGCCCAGCAATTGGTGCCCGTCCCCAGCATCGACCGCGTCGCGCAAGGCGTCGAGGTCGCTGCGAAATGTATCGAGAGTGCGCAGGACCGCCTCGCGGTTGGCGAGGAAGATGTCGTGCCACATGATCGGGTCGCTGCCGGCGATTCTCGTGAAATCGCGAAAGCCCCCCGCAGCGTACCGGAAGATCTCCAGGTTTTCATTGCGCTTGGCCAGCGAATCGACCAGGCCGAAGGCCAGCAGGTGCGGCAGGTGACTGGTGGCGGCCAGGACTTCGTCATGGCGCTCCACCGGCATGTGCTCGACATCGGCGTCCAGCGCGCGCCAGAGGCGATCGACCAGGTGCAGCGCTTGCGGATCGGTTTCCGCCAGCGGCGTGAGGATCACCTTGTGGCGACGGAACAACGCGGCATTGGAAGCCTCCACGCCACTTTGCTCGGAACCGGCGATCGGGTGTCCGGGCACGAAGCGCGGCAGGCGCTCGGCGAACGCTTCGCGAGCGGCGCGCACGACATTGCCCTTGGCACTGCCCACGTCAGTGATCACCGCGTCACCCAGGTCGAGCTGGGCGAGGCGGGCCAGGACTTTCTCCATGGCCAGGATCGGCACCGCCAGCTGGATGACGTCGGCGCCGACACAGGCGGCGGCCAGGTCGGCCTCGCAACGATCGACCACGCCCAGCACCACGGCCTGCTTGCGCGACTCGGCATCCAGATCGACGCCGACCACTTCGCGGCACAGGCCGCTTTCACGCAGCCCCTTGGCGAAGGAGCCGCCGATCAGGCCGAGACCGACCACGACCAGGCGACCGACAATCGGTGCGGATTTGTTTGTTACAGCATCAACCACGAGTGCGAACCCTGTTCAGAAATCAAGACAGCCTGTAAGCCCATCGCGGGACAAGCCTGCTCCCACGAGGCCCGCGATGAACCTTGAAACATACGTCAGAGCACCGCCTTCGGATACGACCCCAGCACCTTCAGCGCCACAGCCTCCTGGCTGATCTGCTCCAGCACCGCCTTGATCAGCGGATCGCGGTGATGGCCGACGAAGTCGATGAAGAACACGTAGGTCCACTTGCCGCTGCGCGACGGACGGGTCTCGATGCGCGTCAGGTCGATGCCGTTCTCGTGGAACGGTACCAGCAGTTCATGCAGCGCGCCCGGCTTGTTGCTCATGGAAACGATGATCGAGGTCTTGTCGTCACCGGTCGGCGGCACTTCCTGGCTGCCGATCATGAGGAAGCGCGTGGAGTTGTCCGGGCGGTCCTCGATCTTCTCGGCCAGACGGGTCAGCCCGTACAGGTTGGCCGCCATGTCACCGGCGATCGCCGCCGAATTCCACTCGCCCTTGACCCGCTTGGCCGCCTCGGCGTTGCTGGAGACAGCCACGCGCTCGACGTTCGGGTAATGGGCATCCAGCCACTTGCGGCACTGGGCCAGCGACTGGGCATGGGAGTAGATGCGGGTGATGCTGTCGGTCTTGGTGTTCTCGCCCACCAGCAGGTGGTGGTGGATACGCAGCTCCACCTCGCCGCAGATGACCATGTCGTGCTCGAGGAAGCTGTCCAGCGTATGGCTGACCGCGCCCTCGGTGGAGTTTTCCACCGGCACCACGCCGAAGTTGACGGCACCGGCCGCCACTTCGCGGAACACCTCGTCGATGGCCGCCATCGGACGGCTGACCACGGCGTGACCGAAGTGCTTCATGGCCGCCGCCTGGGTGAAGGTGCCTTCCGGGCCGAGATAGGCGACTTTCAGCGGCTCTTCCAGGGCCAGGCACGAGGACATGATCTCGCGGAACAACCGCGCCATCTCTTCGTTGTCCAGCGGCCCCTTGTTGCGCTCCATGACGCGCTTGAGCACCGCGGCTTCCCGCTCGGGGCGATAGAACACCGGCGCCTCGCCTTCGGCCAGCGACGCGGTCTTGACCTTGGCCACTTCCTGGGCGCAACGGGCGCGCTCGCTGATCAGCTCGAGGATCTTCTCGTCGAGGCTGTCGATGCGCACGCGCAGGGCCTTGAGTTCCTGGTCGGACATCAGCCGTGCTCCTTCTCGAATTCAGCCATGTACTGCACCAGCGCCTCGACGGCCTCCAGGCCCAGGGCGTTGTAGATCGACGCGCGCATGCCGCCGACCGAACGGTGCCCCTTGAGGTTGAGCAGGCCACGGGCGTCGGCGCCGGCCAGGAAGGCCTTGTCCAGGCGCTCGTCGGCCAGGCGGAACGGCACGTTCATCCACGAACGGGCGTTGTGGCTGATCGGGTTGGTGTAGAACTCGCTGGCGTCGATGAAGCCGTACAGGCGGTCCTTCTTGGCGCGGTTGCGCTGCTCCATGGCCTCGACGCCACCCTGCTCCTTGAGCCATTCGAACACCAGGCCCGAAAGGTACCAGGAATAGGTGGCCGGGGTGTTGTACATCGAACCGTTGTCGGCCGCGATCTTGTAGTCGAGCATGGTCGGGCAGCTGCTGCGGGCGTGGCCCAGCAGGTCTTCACGGACGATCACCACCACCAGGCCACTGGGGCCGATGTTCTTCTGCGCGCCGGCGTAGATCATGCCGAACTGCGACACGTCGGTCGGACGCGAGAGGATGTCGGAGGACATGTCGACCACCAGCGGCACGTCGCCGGTCTCGGGCACCCAGTCGAACTGCAGGCCGCCGATGGTCTCGTTGGACGCATAGTGGACGTAGGCCGCGTTCTTGCTCAGCTGCCACTCGTTCTGGCCCGGGATGGCCAGGTAGTCGTAGGGCTTGGCGCTGGCGGCGACGTTGACGTTGCCGAAGCGACGCGCTTCCTCGATGGCCTTCTTCGACCAGATGCCGGTCTCGATGTAGTCGGCGGTGCCGTTCTCCGGCAGCAGGTTCAGCGGAATCTCGGCGAACTGCTGGCTGGCGCCGCCCTGCAGGAACAGCACCTTGTAGTTGGAGGGGACGGACAGCAGGTCGCGCAGGTCCTGCTCGGCCTTTTCGGCGATGGCCACGTAGTCGTCGCTGCGATGGCTCATTTCCATCACCGACAGACCCTTGCCGCGCCAGTCCAGCATTTCGGCCTGGGCACGCTGCAGGACAGCATCGGGAAGCGCGGCGGGGCCGGCGCAGAAGTTAAAGGCTCGTTTGCTCACATCCACTCTCGCTCTGCCAAATAGAACAAATCGTAAATCTTCGATGCCAGCGGAAACCCTGTGGGAGCGGGTTTACCCGCGAACAAGGGCGAAGCCCTTGCCATGCACCGCGGTGTCTTCTTCGCGGGTAAACCCGTTCCCACAGGTTATGCGACCAACCTGCGGATCGGGCCAGGCCCTTATCAGTCAAACGGGGCGACCTTGGTCGCCCCGTTCGGGTTGTTGCTTCGGTTATTCCTGAGGCGCCTCTTCGGCACCGGCGTTGTCCTCGCCCGCCGCATCGAGCGGGGCGCCCTCCTCGTCCGTCTCGACCAGGTCGTCGAGCTCTTCCTCGGATGGCTCCTGGACACGCTCCAGGCCTACCAGCGTTTCGTCGGTGGCCAGCTTGATCAGCGTCACACCCTGGGTGTTACGGCTCAGGCTGGACACCTCGCCGACCCGGGTACGCACCAGGGTGCCCTGGTCGGAAATCAGCATGATCTCCTCGCCTTCCTGCACCTGGATGGCGCCGATCAGCAAGCCGTTGCGCCCCTTGGTGCCCATGGCGATCACGCCCTGGCCGCCACGGCCGCGACGCGGGAACTTGGACAGCGGGGTGCGCTTGCCGAAGCCGCGCTCGGAGGCGGTGAGGATCTGCGCGCCGGACTCGGGAATCAGCATGGAGATGATCTGCTGACCCTTGCCCAGTTTCATGCCGCGCACGCCACGGGCGGTACGGCCCATTTCGCGGACCACGCTCTCGGCGAAGCGGATCACCTTGCCGGCGTCGGAGAACATCATGACTTCCTTGGCGCCGTCGGTGATGGCCGCGGCGATCAGGGTGTCACCTTCCTTGAGCTTCAGGGCGATCAGGCCGTTGGAGCGCGGACGGGCGAACTGCACCAGCGGGGTCTTCTTCACGGTGCCGGAGGCGGTGGCCATGAAGATGTAGGCGCCGGTCGGTTCGGCGGCCCACTCAGGGGTGTCGCCGTCTTCCTCGTCGATCTCTTCGGTTTCCACCAGCTCGCCTTCGATCACGCTGTCGTCGCTGTCTTCCAGCTCCTCGTCGGGATCTGCGTGCTGCTGCAGCGCCTCCAGGTCGATCTGCAGCATGGCGGTGATGCGCTCACCTTCCTCCAGCGGCAGCAGGTTGACCAGCGGACGACCACGTGCGGCGCGAGAGGCCTCGGGGATTTCGTAGGTCTTCTTCCAGTACACCTTGCCCTTGCTGGAGAACAGCAGCAGGGTAGCGTGGCTGTTGGCGACCAGCAGGTGCTCGATGTAGTCCTCGTCCTTGACGCCGGTGGCCGACTTGCCCTTGCCGCCGCGGCGTTGGGCCTGGTACGCGGACAATGGCTGGGTCTTGGCGTAACCACCGTGGGAGATGGTCACCACGCGCTCCTCTTCCGGGATCATGTCGCCGTAGTTGAGGTCGTGGCTGGCGTTGAGGATCTCGGTGCGGCGGACATCGCCGTACTCGGCGCGGATCGCTTCGAGTTCTTCGCGGATTACTTCCATCAGGCGCTCGGCGCTGCTGAGGATGCGGATCAGCTCGCCGATCTGCTCGAGGATCTCCTGGTACTCGGCCAGCAGCTTCTCGTGCTCCAGGCCGGTCAGGCGGTGCAGGCGCAGCTCGAGGATGGCCTGGGCCTGCTCCGGCGACAGGTAGTACTTGCCTTCACGCAGGCCGTACTGCTCCGGCAGGTCTTCCGGACGGCAGGACTCGGCGCCGGCGCGCTCGACCATGACCTGCACCGCGCTGGATTCCCAAGCGGTGCTGATCAGCGCTTCCTTGGCTTCGGACGGCGTCGGCGAGGCCTTGATCAGGGCGATGACCGGGTCGATGTTGGACAACGCGACCGCCTGACCTTCGAGGATATGGCCACGCTCGCGGGCCTTGCGCAGCTCGAACACGGTGCGGCGGGTGACCACTTCGCGACGGTGGCGAACGAACGCTTCGAGCAGGTCCTTGAGGTTCAGCAGGCGCGGGCGACCGTCGATCAGCGCGACGATGTTGATGCCGAACACGCTCTGCAGCTGGGTCTGCTGGTAGAGGTTGTTGAGCACCACCTCCGGCACCTCGCCGCGACGCAGCTCGATGACGATGCGCATGCCGTCCTTGTCGGACTCGTCGCGCAGCTCGGTGATGCCTTCGATCTTCTTCTCTTTGACCAGCTCGGCGATCTTCTCGATCAGCCGCGCCTTGTTCAGCTGGTACGGCAGCTCGGTGACGACGATCTGCTGGCGGCCACCGACCTTGTCGATGTCCTCGATCTCGGAACGGGCGCGCATATAGATGCGGCCACGGCCGGTGCGGTAGGCCTCGATGATGCCCTGGCGACCGTTGATCTGGCCGGCGGTGGGGAAGTCCGGACCCGGGATGAACTGCATCAGCTCATCGACCGTGATGTCGGAGTTGTCAATCAGCGCCAGGCAGCCATCGATCACTTCGCCGAGGTTGTGCGGCGGGATGTTGGTGGCCATGCCCACGGCGATACCGCTGGAACCGTTGACCAGCAGGTTGGGGATCCTGGTCGGCATGACCGCCGGGATCTGCTCGGTGCCGTCGTAGTTGGGCACCCAGTCGACGGTTTCCTTGTGCAGGTCGGCCAGCAGCTCGTGGGCCAGCTTGGACATACGCACTTCGGTGTATCGCATGGCCGCGGCGTTGTCGCCGTCCACCGAACCGAAGTTGCCCTGGCCATCGACCAGCAGGTAGCGCAGCGAGAAGGGCTGGGCCATGCGCACGATGGTGTCGTACACGGCGGTGTCGCCGTGCGGGTGGTACTTACCGATCACGTCACCGACCACACGGGCGGATTTCTTGTACGGCTTGTTCCAGTCGTTGCCCAGTTCGCTCATCGCATACAGAACGCGGCGATGCACGGGCTTCAAGCCGTCACGCGCATCGGGCAGCGCTCGCCCGACAATAACGCTCATCGCGTAGTCGAGGTAAGACTGTCTCAGTTCGTCTTCGATATTGACCGGGAGGATTTCTTTGGCCAGTTCGCCCATGAGAAGCCTGATTCCTTTTTCTGGTGAAACTTCGCCTGATCCCTCGAAGGACGAACGAAGCTCGCCGCCGCAGCGCATATAGGGTGCGACGACTTACGACAAATCAATGAGTTGTGACATGGATCTGCGCAATGAAGGCCGCCGTAAAGAGCAGCCTTGGAAACTGCCGGATGGTATCACAAACACGGGACGCATGGGAGATGTGGCAGGTTGCCTTGCAGTGCCATCCAAATGGGTGAAAAAACGCCTCAATGGAGGCGCTTTCGACACATCAACTGGGCGATTTTCGCCGTATCCGGGCGCTCGACCACACCCTTCTCGGTAATGATCACGTCAATCAGGTCCGCCGGCGTGACATCGACCACCGGATTGTAGGCCTCGACATCGGCCGTCACCTGGATGCCCGCCACTTCCAGCAGCTCTTCCTCGCCACGGGTCTCCAGCGGAATGTCCTCGCCGGTGGCCAGGTTCAGGTCGATGCTGGTGCTCGGCGCCACCACCATGAAGCGCAGGCCATGGTGCATGGCGGTCACCGCCATCTGGTAGGTGCCGATCTTCGCCGCCACGTCGCCATTGGCGGCGATGCAGTCGGCACCGACCACCACCCAGGTGATGCCCTTGGTCTTCATCAGGTGGCCCATGGCCGCGTCGGCGACCACGGTCACCGGCACGCCGTCGGCGGCCAGCTCCCAGGCGGTCAGGCGCGAGCCCTGCAGCCAGGGCCGCGACTCGCAGGCGTAGACCTGTTCGACCATGCCCTCCAGGGTCGCGGCGCGGATCACCCCCAGGGCGGTGCCGAAGCCACCGGTGGCCAAGGCGCCGGCGTTGCCGTGGGTGAGCAGGGCCTGTTCGCTGCCCTGATGGCGGCGGATCTGCTCGACGCCGAACTGGGCCATGGTCAGGTTGGCCTCGCGATCGCTTTCGTGGATGGCCACCGCCTCGGCCTCCATCACCGCCAGCACGTCCTCGCCGGGACGCAGGCGCTGCAGGCGTTCGCGCATGCGATTGAGCGCCCAGAACAGGTTGGCCGGGGTCGGACGCGCCTCGCCCAGCAACATGAAGTCTTCCTCGAGGGATTCCTCCCAGCCTTCGCCCTCGGCCAGTCTCCGGCGCAACGCCAGCACCAGGCCGTAGGCGGCGCAGATGCCGATCGCCGGGGCACCGCGCACGGCCATGTCGCTGATCGCCTCGGCCACCTCGGCCGCCTCGGTGCAGGCCAGCCAGCACTGTTCCAGCGGCAGCAGGCGCTGGTCGAGCAGGTACAGCACGCCGTCGCGCCACTCGATGCCCGTCACCGTCTCCGCCGCCATCAGTTGCTCGCGCATCGCCTCTCCCCGTCGCCCTGGCATCAAAAGCCGGCGATTATAGCGACCCTCAGCCGCGGACGCTCGGGTATACTGCGCGTTTAGCCGAACCGACCCAGGTATATGCCGCGCATGCCCACCGCCACTCCCCTCCTCGACCTGCTGCTTGTGCCGGACTGGCTGGTCCCCGTGGAGCCGGCCGGCGTGGTGCTCGAAGGCCATGCGCTGGGCGTTCTGGACGGCCGGATCGCCTGGCTCGGCCCCCGCGAGCGGGCGCCCATGGCCCGGGAGGTACGCGAGCTGCCCGACTGCGTGCTGACGCCCGGACTGGTCAACGCCCACGGCCACGCCGCCATGGCCCTGTTCCGCGGCCTGGCCGACGACCTGCCGCTGATGACCTGGCTGCAGGAACACATCTGGCCGGCCGAGGGCCGCTGGGTGGATGAAGCCTTCGTGCGCGACGGCACCGACCTTGCCATTGCCGAGCAGCTCAAGGGCGGCATCACCTGCTTTGCCGACATGTACTTCTTCCCCCGCGAGGCCTGCGACCGCGTGCACCAGAGCGGCATCCGCGCGCAGATCGCCGTGCCGTTGCTGGACTTCCCGATCCCCGGCGCGCGCACCCCGGACGAGGGCCTGCACCTGGCCATCGAGCTGTTCGGCGACCTGCGGCACCACCCGCGCATCACCGTCGCCCTCGGCCCGCACGCGCCGTACACGGTCAGCGATGCGAACCTGGAGAAGATCCGGGTGATCGCCGACCAGCTCGACGCACCGCTGCACATGCATATCCACGAGACCGCCGGCGAAGTCGAGCAGGCGCTCAAGGACAACGGCGAGCGCCCGCTGGCCCGCCTCGCCCGCCTGGGCCTGCTGGGGCCAAACCTGCAGGCGGTGCACATGACCCAGGTCAGCGACGAGGATCTGGCCCTGCTGGTAGAAAGCAACACCAGCGTGGTCCACTGCCCCGAATCCAACCTCAAGCTGGCCAGCGGCTTCTGTCCGGTGGAGCGCCTGTGGCAGGCCGGGGTGAACGTGGCGGTGGGCACCGACGGCGCCGCCAGCAACAACGACCTCGACCTGCTCGGCGAAACCCGTACCGCCGCGCTGCTGGCCAAGGCCGTCGCCGGCTCGGCCACCGCCCTGGACGCCCACCGGGCGCTGCGCATGGCCACGCTCAACGGCGCCCGGGCGCTGGGTCTGGAGGCGACGACCGGCTCGCTGGAAGTGGGCAAGGCCGCCGACCTCGTGGCCTTCGACCTGTCGGGGCTGGCGCAGCAGCCGGTGCACGACCCGGTCTCGCAACTGATCTACGCCACCGGCCGCGATTGCGTGAAGGACGTCTGGGTCGCCGGCCACGCCCTGGTGCTGGACCGCCGCCTGACGCGAATGGACGAGCAGGCCCTGGCCGCCAATGCCCGCGCCTGGGGAGCCCGCATCGGCGGGCGCAACGAATAACCGGGCGCCAGCCATGGCTGGCGCCCCGTGACACTTTCATAGAAGCTTCAGAGGACTGTTCAGATGAGCAACGTCGACCACGCCGAAATCGCCAAGTTCGAAGCCCTGGCCCACCGCTGGTGGGACCGCGAGAGCGAGTTCAAGCCACTGCACGACATCAACCCGCTGCGGGTCAACTGGATCGACGAGCGCGTCGCCCTCGCCGGCAAGAAGGTGCTGGACGTCGGCTGCGGCGGCGGCATCCTCAGCGAGGCGATGGCCCAGCGCGGCGCCACCGTGACCGGCATCGACATGGGCGAGGCGCCACTGGCGGTGGCCCAGCTGCACCAGCTGGAGTCCGGCGTTGCGGTGGAATACCGGCAGATCACCGCCGAGGCCCTGGCCGAGGAGATGCCTGAACAGTTCGACGTGGTCACCTGCCTGGAGATGCTCGAGCATGTGCCCGATCCTTCGTCGGTGATCCGCGCCTGCTACCGCATGGTCAAGCCGGGCGGCCAGGTGTTCTTCTCGACCATCAACCGCAACCCCAAGGCCTACCTGCTGGCGATCATCGGCGCCGAGTACATCCTCAAGATGCTGCCGCGCGGCACCCATGACTTCAAGAAGTTCATCCGCCCCTCCGAGCTGGGCGCCTGGAGCCGCGCCGCGGGCCTCGAGGTCAAGGACATCATCGGCCTGACCTACAACCCGCTGACCAAGCACTACAAGCTGAACAACGACGTCGACGTCAACTACATGATCCAGACCCTGCGCGAGGAATGAGCATGCGCCTGCGAGCAGTACTCTTCGACATGGACGGCACCCTGCTGGACACAGCGCCCGACTTCATCGCCATCTGCCAGGCGATGCTCGCCGACCGCGGCCTGCCGGCCATCGACGACGCGCGCATCCGCGAGGTGATCTCCGGCGGCGCCCGCGCCATGGTCGCCGCGACCTTCGCCATGGACCCCGAGGCCGACGGCTTCGAGGCCCTGCGCCTGGAATTCCTCGAGCGCTACCAGCGCGACTGCGCGGTGCACAGCAAGCTGTTCGACGGCATGCCGGAGCTGCTGGCCGACATCGAGAAAGGCAACCTGTTGTGGGGCGTGGTCACCAACAAGCCGGTGCGCTTCGCCGAGCCGATCATGCAGCGCCTGGGCCTGGCCGAGCGCTCGGCCCTGCTGATCTGCCCGGACCACGTGAAGAACAGCAAGCCCGATCCCGAGCCGCTGATCCTGGCGTGCAAGACCCTGGACCTGGACCCGGCCAGCGTGCTGTTCGTCGGCGACGACCTGCGCGACATCGAGTCCGGCCGCGACGCCGGCACCCGCACTGCGGCGGTGCGCTACGGCTATATTCATCCAGAGGACAACCCCAACAACTGGGGCGCCGACGTGGTGGTGGACCACCCGCTGGAACTGCGCAAGGTGATCGACAGCGCGCTGTGCGGCTGCTGAAGAACCAACAGTCATAGACGCCCGTGGGAGCGGGCTTGCCCCGCGAGGCTGCCCGCCCAGGCAATGATGGTGTCCGCCCTGACGCCATCGCGGGGCAAGCCCGCTCCCACGGAGCTATGCCATCAACAGGGAACCCGTTATGTTCGACTACACCGCCCGCCCCGACCTGCTCAAGGGCCGAATCATCCTGGTCACCGGCGCCGGCCGCGGCATCGGCGCCGCCGCCGCCAAGGCCTACGCCGGCCTGGGCGCCACCGTGCTGCTGCTGGGCAAGACCGAGGCCAACCTCAACGAGGTCTACGACCAGATCGAGGCCGCCGGCCATCCGCAACCAGTGGTGATCCCGTTCAACCTGGAAACCGCCCTGCCCCACCAGTACGACGAACTGGCGGTGATGATCGAGGAGCAGTTCGGTCGCCTCGACGGCCTGCTCAACAACGCCTCGATCATCGGCCCGCGCACGCCGCTGGAGCAGCTGTCGGGCGACAACTTCATGCGCGTGATGCACATCAACGTCGACGCCACCTTCATGCTGACCAGCACCCTGCTGCCGCTGCTCAAACTGTCGGAGGACGCCTCGGTGGTGTTCACCTCCAGCAGCGTCGGGCGCAAGGGCCGGGCCTACTGGGGCGCCTATGGCGTGTCGAAGTTCGCCACCGAGGGGCTGATGCAGACCCTGGCCGACGAGCTGGAAGGCGTGGCGCCGGTGCGCTCGAACAGCATCAACCCGGGCGCCACGCGCACGGCGATGCGCGCCCAGGCCTATCCGAGCGAGAATCCGCAGAACAACCCGCTGCCCGAGGACATCATGCCGGTGTACCTGTACCTGATGGGGCCGGACAGCAAGGATGTGAACGGGCAGGCGCTGAACGCGCAGTAAAACCCATCGCGGAGCAAGTCGCATCGGCGAACCGCCGCTCCCACATATGCTGCACGACAACTGTAGGAGCGGCCTTGTGCCGCGATAGGGCTGCGCAGCAGCCCCAGGATTTCAGCGTTGATGCAGTAAAGCTGGGGCTGCTGTGCAGCCCTATCGCGGCACAAGGCCGCTCCTACAGCGAACGTGCAAGTTCATTGAGTGTGCGGTTTGCCGGCGAATAGGCCTGCAAATCCAACGACTATCCTCAGCCCGCCGCCAATGCCGGGCGCAGACGCCCCTGCTGACGCCCTTCGAGCTGCATGCAACGCTCCAGGAACAGGAACATGCAGTCGTAGCTCTTGCAGATCGCCCGACGCAGCTCGGTACGCAGCCCCAGCGTCGGGCTCTCGCCTGCCAGGGTGCAGATGATCTCCAGCGCCTCCCACGGGTGCGCGTCATCGTACTGCGCATGCATCTTCAGCCACTTCATCGCGCGCTTGCGGGTGTCCTCGGGGAAACCCTGGGCGTAGGTGTCCTCGGCGCAGACCACCGCCGACCACTCGCCGGTGGCACCTTCGATGGCGTAATTGGTGGCCGCCATGGCGATGGCCAGCGACTCCGTGGCGCACACCCGCCAGCACCAGTCGTTGAGGCCATTGAGCTCTGGCGGCACCTCCTGGGACTGCAGCTCATGCAGATGGACGCCGTGCGCCTGGCACCAGTGCACCCAGTAGTCGGCATGGTTGAGCTCGACCCGGATGTTGCGCATCAGCCAGCGACGCGCCATGTCTTCGCCGGGGTGTCGGGCGTAGCGGGTCTTGGTCAGGTTGTGGGCCATGTAGAGGGAGAACTGCTCGACCACCGGCCAGCCGCCGATCAGGTACTGGCGGATGGTCGACTGCTTGAGCTGGCCATCGCGCAGTCGCTGGTAGAACTCATGCTCCACCACCCGGCGCTTGCTTTCGCGGCAATCCTCTATCAGTTGTTGGGCCCACTGCGGATAACTGGCCGGATCCATCAATGGTCCGATCCTTACGAACGCGTCGATCACTGTCAGCTCCTTGATTCCCTGTGATTTCCGGGCGTTGTTCAGCGAAAGGTCCCCGGCGCCCGGTGCAGAAGGGGCCTCGCGGCAATCCGTTGGCGCTGCAGGCTGTCGCAGGTGAAGACCTGCGGGCGTTCGATGAGGTATCCCTGGGCGTAGTCCACGCCGATCTCCTGCAAAGCCTGCTCGATCAGCGGCGTCTCGACGAACTCGGCAATGGTCCGCTTGCCCATGACGTGACCGATGTGATTAATCACTTCGACCATCGCCCGGTTGATCGGGTCATCGAGCATGTCTTTGACGAAACTTCCGTCGATCTTCAGGAAGTCTACAGGCAAATGCTTCAAATAGGCGAATGACGACATTCCGGCGCAGAAGTCGTCGAGGGAGAATCTGCAGCCCAGTCCTTTCAATTCATTGATGAATCGGATCGCGCTGCCCAGATTGGCGATGGCGCTGGTTTCGGTAATTTCAAAACAGATCAGCCGTGGCGGGATGTCGAACTCGCTGAACAGCCGTTGCAGGTACTCGAGGAACTTGTCGTCGCCGATGCTCGAGCCCGATAAATTGATGGCGCACATCGCCAAGGGCCCCTCCCGACCTTCGTCCAGGCACTGGCGGATTACCTGGAACACGCTGCGCACCACCCAACGGTCGAGCGCGGTCATCAGGCCATAGCGCTCCGCTGCGGGGATGAAACTGTCGGGCAGGATGGTGCGCCCGCTTTCGTCGTGCAGGCGCAGGAGAATCTCGATATGCCCGGGGCTCTCGTGGGGGTGCAGGGGGGCGATCTCCTGGGCGTAGAGGCAGAAGCGGTTTTCCTCCAGCGCCACGTGCAATCGCTGGATCCAGGCCATCTCGCCAAAGCGCATGGACAATTCGCTGTCGTCGGCGTGATACACCTGGACCCGGTTGCGGCCCTTCTCCTTGGCCATGTAGCAGGCCATGTCCGCCGCACGCAACGACGCCTCCAGGGTGCTGGGCACCTGGGCGATGTGCACCAGGCCGAGGCTGACCGTGGTCACGAAGGGGCGCCCCTTCCACACGAAATGCAGGCTCTGCACGGCCTGGCGTAACTGCTCGGCAATCCGCTCGGCCTGCTCCGGCGGGCAGTTCTCCAGGAGCACGCCGAACTCGTCGCCGCCCAGGCGCGCCAGGGTGTCACCCTCGCGCAGGCCCGACTGCAGTACCGCGCAGATATGCCGCAGCAGCTCGTCGCCGGCGGCATGGCCGCAGGTATCGTTGACCAGCTTGAACTGGTCGAGGTCGAGGAACATCAGCGAATGGCGCCCGGCCTGGCGGGCCAGGCCGTTGAGCGCCTGCTCCAGGCGGTATTCGAACTCGCGGCGGTTGGCCAGCCCGGTCAGGGCGTCGTGAGTGGCCTGCCAGGACAGGTTGGCGATGTACTGGCGCTCCTGGGTCATGTCGTGCAGCACCACCACGATGCCACTGACCTGCCCCTCTGTAAGAATGGGCGAGCCCACCAGGTTGACCGACACCGTACTGCCGTCCAGGCGCTGGATCAGCCGGGCATGCTCGGCGCCGCCCTTGAGGCTGCCGCTGAGCACCTGCTCGACCAGCGTCAGGCTGTCGCCCTCGGCATTCTCGTCCAACAGACTGAACAGCGCCGCCAGCGGCAGGCCCTGGGCCTGGACCGCCTGCCAGTGGGTCAACTGCTCGGCGGCCGGGTTCATGTAGCTGATGCAACCATCGACATCGGCGGTGATCACCGCATCGCCGATCGACTCCAGGGTGATCTGCGCCCGCTCCTTCTCCTCCTGCAGCGCGCTGGCGAACGCCTGGCGCTGGGCCAGCAGCTTGCTTGAACGCCGCCAGGCCATGGCGATCAGGAACAGCGCGGTGGCCAGGTTGGTCAGCATCAGCACCTTGAGCAGCATCCGCGAGCCTTCGCCCAGGGCATCGCTGAAGGCCTTGGCGGCGGGGGTCACGCCGTCATTGATGGCGACGATGCGCGCCTTCCAGTTGGCCACCTGGTGCGGGTCGATCACGCCGCCGGCGAAGCCTTCGCGCATCTGCTGGGCCAGCACGTCGAGCTGACGCAGGTAATCGTCACCGATGTCCCAGTAATCGATGGCGGTTTCCATATAGCTGATATGCCGGAAATTGCGATAGAACCAGATGATCCGGGCGACGTCCTCGGGATGGTTGCCACCCTGCAGCACACCCTGGCGCGCTGCTTCCAGGTCCGGTTCAGGTCGGTCCAGGGCCAGGCGCAGGTTGTGATCGCCCTGGGGTACCAGGATCGCCCGGCGGTAGCGGGCATAGGTCAGCGGATCGCGGTCGTCGGCGTAGAGGTTGAGGTAATAGATGGCGTCCTTCTGTGCCTTGGACCACAGGCTCTCGCCCGCCACGTAGGCGCGCACGGCGGACAATGCATAAAGGCTCAGACTGCCCAGCAGTACCTGGAAAACCACAACGGCGACGAAGGGCCAGATGATACCCAGCAGCCTTGGCGCTTCGAGAGTCCGATTTCCCTTCATGTAATCCCTGTCATGGCGGCAGATAAGGCACGAATCGACCTAGACAAGCACAGCGTAGGCCATTTGCCATGCCTGTGGCGTGGTTTTTGATGACGGGGAAAGGGGCGCAGCACCTGTAGGAGCGGCCTTGTGCCGCGAAAGGGCTGCGCAGCAGCCCCACAAGATCGCCGGGGGCCGCTCTGCGGCCCTTTCGCGGCACGAGGCCGCTCCTACATGGACGTAGGTGGCTCAGGTCTGCTGCAGGTGACCGTAAAGCTTGGCGTACAGGCCGCCCTCGGCGATCAATTGCTGGTGGCCGCCGTCCTCGGCCACATGGCCGCCGTCGAACACCAGCACGCGGTCGGCCTGCTTCACCGCCGACAGGCGGTGGGCGATGATCAGCGTGGTGCGGCCGCTGAGGAAGCGCGCCAGGGCCAGGTGCAGGTTGTACTCGGTGGCGGCGTCCAGCGCCGAGGTGGCCTCGTCGAGGATGACCACCTTGGGCTCGGCCAGCACCATGCGGGCGATCGCCAGGCGCTGGCGCTGGCCGCCGGACAGGCGCACGCCGGAGCGCCCGACGATGCTGTCCAGGCCCTGGGGCAGCGCGGCGATGGTGCCGTCCAACTGGGCGATGCGCAGCGCCTGCCAGCAGGCATCGTCGCTGCAATCGCGGCCCATGGTCAGGTTGGCGCGCACGCTGTCGTTGAACAGCGACGGATGCTGCAGCACCACCGCGACGTTCTCGCGCAGGGTCTCCAGGCCGATCTCCTGCAGGCTGGAGCCGCCGAAGCGGATGGTCCCGGCCTGGGCGCTGTACAAACCCAGCAGCAGTTGCACCAGGGTGCTCTTGCCACCGCCGCTGGCGCCGACGATGGCAACCTTCTCGCCCGGGGCGATGGACAGGTTCAGCTGATCCAGCACCGGCTCGTCGGCGTAGGCGAAGCGCAGGTCGCGCACCTCGATGCCGACCGTCTCGCGCCCGGCGAACGGGTCGCTGCCCGCGGGGTACTGCGGCTCGTCGGCCCGCGCCAGCAGCTCGTTCAAGCGGCTCAGCGCGCCTCCGGCGGCGTAGTAGGCATATTGCAGGTTCAGCAACTGCTCCACCGGGCCGATCATGAACCACAGGTAGCTGAACACCGCCAGCATCTGGCCGATCGACAAGTCGGAGAACAACACGGTGAGCATCGCCGCGGCACGGAAGATGTCGATGCCGAACTGGAACAACAGGCCACTGGCCCGGCCACTGGCATCGCTCTTCCACTGCGAGGCCACCGCGTAGTCGCGCACCTCGCGGGCACGCAGGCCAAGGCGACCGAGGAAATAGCCCTGGCGGTTGCCGGCACGGATTTCCTGGATCGCATCGAGGGTCTCGGTCAGCGCCTGGGTGAAGCGCGCGGTGCTGTCGTTCTCGAGTTTCTTCAGGTGCTTGACGCGCTTGCCCAACTGCACGGTGAAGAAGATCACCAGCGGGTTGAACAGCAGGATCAGCAGCGCCAGCTGCCAGTGCATCCAGATCAGGATGGCGGCGGTGCCGGTCAGCGTCAGCACCGCCACCAGGAAGCGGCTCAGGGTTTCGCCGACGAACTTGTCGAGGGTGTCCAGGTCGGTGACCAGGTGGGTGGTCACCGTACCGCTGCCCAGGCTTTCATATTCCTTGAGCGAAATGCGCTTGAGCCGCTCGATCAGGCGGATACGCAGGCGGTAGACGATGTCCTTGGCCAGGCCGGCGAACAGCTTGGCCTGGACCACGTTGAACGCCAGCGCCGCCAGGCGCAGGCCCAAGGTGGCGCAGAGCATCAGGCCGATATAGCCCGCGGCCACCTGCCAGCCAGCGGGCAGGAAGTTGTTCATCCACTTAAGCGCGGCGTCACCATGGCCCAGCAGCACTTCGTCCACCAGCAGCGGCAGCAGCAACGGGATCGGCACACTGCACAGGGCGGCGAGCACGGCTACCAGGTTGGCAGTCCACAAAGCCTTCTTGTGGTGCAGGGCCAGGCGGCGGATTTCCGCCCAGCTCAGGCGATCAGGCACAGCGGGGGACTTCCCTGGCACAGGGTCTGGCGACCCTGGCAGGTCAAGCACAGGCGGCCTGCTGCAGCCAGCGGCCGAGCAGCGACTGCAGGCTGTCCAGCGACTGGTAGCCGTTGGTCAGCAGGGCCAGCTGACCATTGCGCTCGGCCAGCAGCGTGGGGAAACCGGCAATGCCCAGGTCCTGTACCCAGCCGAAGTCGGCGCTGGTGGCGGCGCGGGTATCGGCATTGGTGAAGCACTGCGAGAACGACTCGCGGTCGAAACCGGCCTGTTCGGCCAGCTCCACCAGCTGCGGGGCGCGGGTGACATCCAGCCCCTGCTCGTAGAACGAGCGCTGGATCAGCTTGAGCAGCGTCCAGGCCCGCTTGTCGTCCAGCTCACGCGCCGCGACCAATGCGCGGCACGCAGGCTCGGTGTCGTAAACAAAGCCGTCGGGCATCGCGCCGTCGAAGCGGAACGGCTGCCCGGTGGCGTCATGCACCGCCTGCCAGTGCTCGAGGATGTACTTGCGGGTCGAGGCATCCAGGGCGCTGCCGCCGCTGCGCAGGCCACCGGGCACCAGGCGGGTGACGACACCCGCCTCACGCGCCTGGGCGATCAGCGCCTCGGCCACCGGGGCGAAACCCCAGCACCAGGAACACATCGGGTCCATCACATAGAGCAGGCGTGCGGACATGCATCAGGCCTCGGCTTTGTAGTTGTAGCCGATCGGGTGTGGCTGGTTGCGCGCCTTGGCCAGTTCGATCTGCTTCTGGCGGTCGATGGCGCTGCGCCGGGTCTTCTCGCTCAGGCTGTCCCAGCAATGCGGGCAGCTCACGCCTGGCGAATAGTGTTCCGACTCCCGGTCCTTCACGTCGATCGGGTGGCGGCAGGCATGGCACTGGTCGTACTCGCCCTCGCTCAGGTCGTGACGCACGGTGACCCGGTTGTCGAAGACGAAGCAGTCGCCGTCCCAGAGGCTTTCTTCCTGGGCTACTTCCTCGAAGTATTTCAGGATGCCGCCCTTAAGATGATAGACGGCTTCATAGCCCTCACCGAGCATGTAGCTGGAGGCCTTCTCGCAGCGGATGCCACCGGTGCAGAACATGGCGACCTTCTTGTGCTTGCTCGGGTCGAAGTTGGCCTTGATGTAGTCGGGAAACTCGCGGAAGGTCTCGGTCTTCGGGTCGATGGCGCCCTTGAAGGTGCCGATGGCCACTTCGTAGTCGTTGCGGGTGTCGATCAGCAGCACTTCCGGGTCGCTGATCAAGGCGTTCCAGTCTTTCGGATCGACGTAGGTGCCGACCGCCTTGTTCGGGTCCACGCCCGGCACGCCGAGGGTGACGATCTCTTTCTTGAGCTTGACCTTGGTACGGTAGAACGGCTGCTCGTCGCAATACGACTCTTTGTGGTCGACATCCACCAGGCGTGGGTCGCTGCGCAGCCAGGCCAGCAGCGCGTCGATGCCTTCACGGGTGGCCGAGACCGTGCCGTTGATGCCTTCGTTAGCCAGCAGCAGGGTGCCTTTGACGCCGTTGTCGGCCATGGCCTTGAGCAGCGGCTCGCGCAGTTCGACGTAGTCTTCCAGGGTGACGAACTTGTACAGCGCCGCCACGACGATCGGTTGGGTCATGAATCTGAAACTCCTGGTGGTTGCCCTCGTAAGGGGCGGACCGGGTTTGACATAAAAAGCATGGGGGCGCTTTGCGCCCCTTTCGCGGCACAAGGCCGCTCCTACAGGGAACTGCATACTCCTGTAGGAGCGGCCTTGTGCCGCGAAAGGGCTGCAAAGCAGCCCCCGGATTTTGCGAGATTGTACCAGAACGACGGAAAGGATTCAGTGCCCGCCGCCGGCGCACACCGGCGAGGCTGGCGCCGCGCCGACTGCCGCCCATTCCTCGGGCGTGTAGGTGTGGATCGCCAGGGCGTGGATCTCGCCCATCAGCTCACCCATGGTGGCGTAGACCTTCTGGTGGCGCTTGACGCTATTCAGCCCGGCGAACTGCTCGCTGACCAGCACCGCCTTGTAGTGCGTTTCCTGGCCACGGCTGTGCAT
The DNA here is from genome assembly GCF_028369275.1 of Mitsuaria sp. RG. Taxonomy (NCBI): domain Bacteria; kingdom Pseudomonadati; phylum Pseudomonadota; class Betaproteobacteria; order Burkholderiales; family Sphaerotilaceae; genus Roseateles; species Mitsuaria sp. RG. Next base: position 113,218 of record NZ_JAQMYQ010000003.1, on the reverse strand, counting down.
GTGGCTTTCGTTGCGCACTTCGAGGTGGTCGGTGCCCAGCGGCGCCAGCTGCTGTTCGATGCGTTGCTGCATGTTCATCGCGTCAGGCTCACTTCTTCGCCGGAGCGGCTGCCTTGCCGGCGCTCGGGTCGAGTTCCTTGGTCATGTCGTCGAGCAGCTTGTTGACCACCGGCACCGCCGGTTCCAGGCTCTGCTGGGTCAGCTGGGCCGACTGCTGGGTGACCTTGGGCATCTCGCGCAGGACTTTCTTGCCCAGCGGCGACTCGTAGAACTTGACCAGGTCGTTCAGCTCGGCCTCGGTGAAGGTCGCGGTGTACAGGTCGACCATCTTCGGCTTGAGCTTCTTCCAGCCGATGGCGTTGTCCAGGGCGGCGTTGGCCTTGGCCTGATAGCTGTCGAGCACGGTTTTCTTGGCAGCCGGCGCCTTGGTCTGTTCGAAACGCTGGGCGAACATCTGCTGGACCTGCATGTACACCGGGGTGCCCAGCTTGTCGGCATTGGCCAGGGTCAGGAATTTCTCGGCGGCGGCATTGTGGCTCGCGGTGGCGGCGAGTACCTGGCCGCTGGCGCAGGCCAGGGCAACGGCGGCAAAGAGGACACGAAGACGGGTCATTGCATTTCCTTCAAGAAAGGGAGGCGAGTACCTCAGGGTAGAGCATTCTGCGCCGTGATGGCGAAGTGCTCAAGTGGCACGACGAGCGACTGAACCGCTGTGTCGAATCAGGGCCTAAACTGCGATTTCTGACTACAAAGGAGTGAGCGCAGCATGAGCCGTATCGAGACAGACAGCCTGGGCCCGGTCGAAGTTCCAGAGGACGCCTACTGGGGTGCGCAGACCCAGCGTTCGCTGATCAACTTCGCCATCGGCAAGGAGCGCATGCCGCTGGCGGTGCTGCACGCCCTGGCGCTGGTCAAGAAAGCCGCTGCCCGGGTCAACGACCGCAACGGCGACCTGCCCGCCGACATCGCCCGGCTGATCGAGCAGGCCGCCGACGAAGTGCTTGCCGGCGACCACGACGAGCAGTTCCCGCTGGTGGTGTGGCAGACCGGCAGCGGCACCCAGAGCAACATGAACGTCAACGAGGTGATCGCCGGACGCGCCAACGAACTGGCCGGCAAGGGTCGCGGCGGCAAGCTGCCGGTGCACCCCAACGATCACGTCAACCGCTCACAGAGCTCCAACGACTGCTTCCCCACCGCCATGCACATCGCCGCCGTCCAGGCCGTGCATGAACGACTGCTGCCGGCGATCACCGAGCTGTCGGGGGGGCTGGCCGAACTGTCGGCGCGCCACACGCACCTGGTCAAGACCGGGCGCACGCACATGATGGACGCGACGCCGATCACCTTCGGCCAGGAGGTCTCGGCCTTCGTCGCCCAGCTCGACTACGCCCAGCGCGCCATCCGCGCGACGCTGCCGGCGGTCTGCGAGCTGGCCCAGGGCGGCACCGCCGTGGGTACCGGCCTCAACGCCCCGCACGGTTTCGCCGAAGCCATAGCCGCGGAGCTGGCGGCGCTGTCCGGCCTGCCGTTCGTCACCGCGCCGAACAAATTCGCCGCCCTCGCCGGACACGAGCCGCTGACCAGCCTGGCCGGCGCGCTGAAGACCCTGGCCGTGGCCCTGATGAAGATCGCCAACGACCTGCGCCTGCTGGGCTCCGGCCCGCGCGCGGGGCTTGCCGAGGTGCGCCTGCCGGCCAACGAGCCGGGCAGCTCGATCATGCCCGGCAAGGTCAACCCGACCCAGTGCGAGGCGCTGTCGATGCTGGCCTGCCAGGTGCTGGGCAACGACGCGGCGATCGGCTTTGCCGCAAGCCAGGGCCATCTGCAGCTGAACGTGTTCAAGCCGGTGATCATCCACAACCTGCTGCAGTCGATCGAGCTGCTGGCCGATGGCTGTCGCAACTTCCAGCAGCACTGTGTGGCCGGTATCGAGCCGGATGCCGGACAGATGGCCGCGCACCTGGAGCGCGGGCTGATGCTGGTGACGGCGCTGAATCCGCATATCGGTTACGACAAGGCGGCGGAAATCGCCAAGAAGGCTTACAGCGAGGGCAAGACCTTGCGCGAGGCGGCGCTGGAGCTGAAGTACCTGACCAATGAGCAGTTCGACCAGTGGGTAAGGCCGGAGAATATGCTGGCGCCTGGCGGGAAAGGCTGACTCATCACCTGTAGGAGCGGCCTTGTGCCGCGAAAGGGCTGCGCAGCAGCCCCAGGATTCGGCATTTAATACAAAGATCGCCGGGGCTGCTGCGCAGCCCTTTCGCGGCACAAGGCCGCTCCTACAGGTACCGCGAGGGTTATTGAGCCTGGCTCTTCGCTCTCCACCCCGCGATCAGCGACGGCCCCAACGCCACCAATGCCGACCCCAGCACCACCGTCACTGCCCCGACATAGCCCAGGCCATTGATCTGCTCGGCATGCACGTAATCCGGCCACAGCCAGGCCGCCAGCGCCACCGCGACGAACGTCACCAGCGGCGTCAGTGCCAGGGTCGCGCTGACCCGCGAGGCCTCCCAATGTGCCAGCGCCTCGGCGAACGCGCCATAGGCCACCAGCGTGTTCAGGCAGCAGGCCAGCAGCAACCAGCCCTGCAACGGGCTGAGCTGCAACACCTCCAGCGGATGCACCCAGGGCGTGAGCAGCAGTGCGCAGCACAGGTAGATCACCATCATCACCTGCTGCGAGTTCCACACCGTCAGCAGTTGCTTCTGGCTCAAGGCATAGAACACCCAGATGCTGGTCGCCAGGATAATGGTCAGCACGCCGGTGGTGTAGGTGCCAAGTGATGTGAGCAGCTCTTCCAGGCGCTGGTTGAAGAACAGCCCGAATCCCGCCAGCAGCACCAGCAGGCCCAGGCCCTGCCCCAGGCTGAAACGCTCCTTGAACACGAACACGCTGGCCACCAGCAACAGCACCGGCCCCAGCTGCACGACCAGTTGCGCGGTGCCGGGGCTGAGCAGGTTGAGGCCGACCAGGTACAGCACATAGTTGCCGACCAGGCCGGCCACCGCGACGGCCACCAGGCCCTTGCCCTTCATTCCAAGACGACTGAACGACGGCAGCCGCCGATTGGCCGCCAGCCAGGCGAACAACAGGCCGCCGGAAACGCTCAGGCGGTACCAGGTGACGGTTACCGGGTCCATCACCTGCAGCACTTGCTTGAGCTTGATCGGCAGGATGCCCCAGAGAAAGGCAGTCAACAGCGCCAGCAGAAGGCCCTGGACCCAGCGTCCGGAAGAAATGTGCATGGTGTCCTCGAGTCGGGCCTTGGTGGGGGAAGGTGCAGTCTACGGGCTTGGCGGGGGACGTGTGGCGGGAAAAGATTTCATCAGGTCATTCCCTGGATGCATGTCTGATTACCCCAGCCGGGCTGACACCGTCACTGTAGGAGCGGCCTTGTGCCGCGAATGGGGCGCGTAGCGGCCCCGGCAATCCATGGGTAAACGCCGATCCTGGGGCCGCCTGCGGCCCTTTCCGGCCGGTCCGACGCCTCGGCAAGGCCGCTCCTACCTCTTGGCGAACGCCGCCTCCAGCGCCTGGTTGATCGTGCGCAGTACCTTCACCCGCGCCCAGCGCTTGTCGTTGGCCTCCACCAGGGTCCACGGCGCGATCTCGGTGCTGGTGCGGTCGACCATGTCGCCCACCGCCTCGGAATAGACGTCCCACTTGTCGCGGTTGCGCCAGTCCTCCTCGGTGATCTTGTAGCGCTTGAACGGGATCTGCTCACGCTCCTCGAAGCGCTCCAGCTGGGTCTGCTGGTCGATGGCCAGCCAGAACTTGACCACCACCACCCCGGCGTTGCTCAACTGCTCCTCGAAGTCATTGATCTCGCCATAGGCGCGCATCCAGTCCGCCGGGCTGCAGAAGCCCTCGACCCGCTCCACCAGCACCCGGCCATACCAGGAGCGGTCGAAGATGGTGAACTTGCCCCGCGCCGGAATGTGTCGCCAGAACCGCCACAGGTATGGCTGGGCACGCTCTTCCTCGGTGGGCGCGGCGATTGGCACAATGCGGTACTGGCGCGGATCCAGCGCCGCCGCCACGCGGCGGATCGCCCCGCCCTTGCCGGCCGCGTCGTTGCCTTCGAACACCGCCACCAGGGCGTGGCGGCGCATGCGCTTGTCGCGCAGCAGACCGGCCAGGCGCGCCTGTTCGGTGACCAGCTGTTCCTGGTAGTCGTGCTTGTCCAGGCGCAGGGTCATGTCCAGGGCGCCGAGCAGGCTCTTCTGGTCGATGCTGCGCCCCAGCGGCGTGACGTTACCCTGATGCTTGCCCTTGGGGTTGTTGGCCAGGGCGGCCTGCAGGCCCTCCAGCAGGATGCGCCCGACTGCCAGGCTGCGGTAGTGCGGGTCGACGCCCTCGATCACATGCCAGGGCGCGTAGTCGCGGCTGGTGCGGCGCAGCACACGCTCGCCGAAACGCACGAAACGGTCGTAGGTTTCCGACTGCTGCCAGTCCAGCGGGCTGATGCGCCAGTTGTGCAGCGGATCTTCCTTGAGCGCCTTGAGTCGCGCCTTCATCTGCTTCTTGGACAGGTGGAACCAGAACTTGATGATCAGCGCGCCTTCGTCGCAGAGCATCTGCTCCAGGCGCTCGGCGCCGGCGATGGCCTGGTCGAGCACGGCATCCTTGAACTGGCCGTGCACGCGGCCTTCGAGCATCTGGCTGTACCAGTTGCCGAAAAACACGCCCATCCGCCCTTTCGGCGGCAACGCCCGCCAGTAGCGCCAGGCCGGTGGCCGGGCCAGTTCCTCGTCGGTCTGCTGGTCGAAGGTGCGCACTTCGATCAGTCGCGGGTCCATCCACTCGTTGAGCAGCTTGACCGTCTCGCCCTTGCCGGCGCCCTCGATGCCGTTGATCAGCACGATCACCGGGAAGCGCGCCTGCTGCTTGAGTTCGTACTGGGCTTCGAGCAGCGCCTCGCGCAGGGCGGGGACTTCTGCTTCGTAGGTGTCCTTGTCGATGCTGTGACCGATTTCGGCGGATTCGAACATGGAGGGCTCCTTCAATGGATAAGCAAGATTAGCGGATTTGCGCCATCCGTATCGATCCTGTCGCGCCTTGCGATAAGACCGGCACTCGCCGCTCGGATCGCTTAAAATCCGTCATCCGCTGCAACCGAGCCGACCATGTCCGACACCACCCTCCCCCTGCACGCCCAGATCGACTGGGACGACCAGGGCCGCCCCCACTCCCGGCAATACGACGATGTCTATTTCGCCGTCAACGAAGGCATCGACGAAACCCTGCACGTGTTCATCGAGCAGAACCACCTGCGCCAGCGCTTCGCCGAGCTGGCGCCGCGGGACTGCCTGGTGATCGGGGAAACGGGCTTTGGCACCGGCATGAATTTCTTCTGCGCCTGGCAGCTGTTCGCCGAGCTGGGCCACGCCGAGGCGCGCCTGCACTTCGTCAGCGTGGAAAAGTACCCCCTGAGCCGCGACGACCTGGAGCGCGCCATGCAACTGTGGCCGGCGCTGGCGGCCTTCACCCGGCCCCTGCTCGATCAGTACGTGGCGATCCATCCGGGTTTCCAGCAACTGAGCCTCGATGACGGCCGCGTCACCCTCACGCTGATGATCGGCGATGCGCTGGCGCAACTGCCGCAACTGGACGCGCGCATCGACGCCTGGTTTCTCGACGGCTTCGCCCCGGCGAAGAACCCCGACATGTGGACGCCGGAGCTGTTCGCCCAGTTGGCGCGGCTGTCGCACCCCGGCACCACCCTCGGCACCTTCACCACCACCGGCTGGGTCCGCCGCTCGCTGATCGAGGCCGGCTTCACCATGAAGAAGGTGCCCGGTATCGGCAAGAAGTGGGAGGTGATGCATGGCGTCTACAGCGGCGCGCCAGCCGCCCCCGCGGCGCCCTGGTACGCACGCCCGGCGCCCTTGCCGGGGCCACGCGAGGCGCTGGTGATCGGTGCCGGCCTGGCGGGCAGCGCCACGGCGCGCAGCCTGGCGGCCCGGGGTTGGCAGGTCAGCGTGCTGGAGCGTCACGACGGGCCGGCCCAGGAGGCCTCGGGCAATCCCCAGGGCGTGCTGTATCTCAAACTGTCCGCCCATGGCACCGCCCTGTCGCAGATGATCCTTTCCGGCTTCGGTTACACCCGTCGCTGGCTCGAGCACCTGCAACGTGGCCAGGACTGGGATGCCTGCGGTGTGCTGCAACTGGCCTTCGACAACAAGGAAGGCGAACGCCAGGCCAAGCTGGCGACCGCCTTCGACAACAGCCTGCTGCGCCAGCTCGACCGCGAACAGGCCGAAGCCGTGGCAGGCGTGGCGCTGGCCAGCGGCGGCCTGTTCTACCCCGAGGGTGGCTGGGTGCACCCGCCGGCGCTGTGCCAGGCGCAGCTGGACCATCCGCGCATCCGCCTGCTCGGCCATGCCAACGTCATCGCGCTGCGCAAGGCCGACGGTCTGTGGCAGGCCTGGGACGGCGAGCGCCTGCTGGCCAGTGCGCCGCTGGTGGTGCTGGCCGGGGCTGCCGATGTCCGTGACTTCCCGGCTTGCGCCGGGTTGCCGCTCAAGCGCATTCGCGGGCAGATCACCCGCCTGCCGGCCACCGTGGCCAGCCAGGAACTACGCACGGTGGTCTGCGCCGACGGCTACGTCGCGCCACCTCGCGGCGATGAGCACACCCTGGGCGCCAGCTTCGACTTCCACAGCGAGGACCTGGCGCCGACCGTGGCCGAGCACCAGGGCAACCTGGCGCTACTGGATGATATTTCCGCAGACCTGGCCACCCGCCTGCGCACCGCCGAGCTGGATCCGGCGCAACTACAGGGTCGGGCAGCGTTCCGTTGCACCAGCCCGGACTACCTGCCCATCATCGGGCCGCTGGCCGATGTCGAGGCGTTCAACCAGGCCTACGCCATGTTGGCCAAGGATGCGCGACAGGTGCCCGATGTGGCCTGTCAGTGGCTGGAGGGGCTGTATGTGAACAGTGGGCATGGGTCGCGGGGATTGATTACTGCACCGCTGTCCGGGGAGCTGATTGCGGCGTGGGTCAGTGGTGAACCATTGCCGGTGCCCCGAGCCGTGGCCGAGGCCTGCCACCCGAACAGGTTCGCGTTGCGCCGGTTGATTCGCGGTAAATAGCCAGATCGCCGGGGGCGCTTTGCGCCCCTTTCCGGCCGGTCCGACGCCTCGGCAAGGCCGCTCCTACACAGGCGACCGCGATCTCCTGTAGGAGCGGCCTCGTGCCGCGAAAGGACCGCACAGCGGTCCCAGTCCCCGACAACCACATATAACAGATTGATCTAAAACTCTCACAAGCTACCCCGGTCCCTACCTAAGTGCCCACCTTCGCGGCACACCTCCCCAACGGCAAAACCGGTAAGGACTTATGTGCGGATTAGCAGGAGAGTTACGTTTCACCCCCATCGACCAAGCCCCACGCCCGGCGGACCTCGCCGCGGTGGAGCGCATCACCCACCACCTGGCGCCCCGCGGCCCCGACGCCTGGGGCTTCCATAGCCAGGGCGCGATTGCCCTCGGCCATCGGCGCCTGAAGATCATGGACCTGTCCGACGGCTCGGCCCAGCCCATGGTCGACAGCACCCTGGGCCTGGCCCTGGCCTTCAACGGCGCCATCTACAACTTCCCCGAACTGCGCGAGGAACTGCAGGCCCTGGGCTACAGCTTCTGGTCCGACGGCGACACCGAAGTGCTGCTCAAGGGCTACCACGCCTGGGGCGCGGCGCTGCTGCCCAAGCTCAACGGCATGTTCGCCCTGGCCATCTGGGAGCGCGACAACCAGCGCCTGTTCCTGGCCCGCGACCGTCTGGGCGTCAAGCCTCTGTACCTGTCGCGCAACGGCGAGCGCCTGCGCTTCGCCTCGACCCTGCCGGCACTGCTCAAGGGCGGCGATATCGACCCGGTGATCGACCCGGTGGCACTGAACCACTACCTGAACTTCCACGCCGTGGTACCGGCGCCACGCACCCTGCTGGCCAATGTGCAGAAGCTCGAGCCCGGCACCTGGATGCGCATCGACCGCCATGGCGAGGTCGAACGCCAGACCTGGTGGCAACTGCACTACGGCCCGAACCCGGACGAGCGCGAGCTCGACCTGGAGGGCTGGACCAGCCGCGTGCTCGACGCCACCCGCGACGCCGTGGCGATCCGCCAGCGCGCCGCGGTGGACGTCGGCGTGCTGCTCTCCGGCGGCGTCGACTCCAGCCTGCTGGTCGGCCTGCTGCGCGAGGCCGGGGTGGACGACCTGTCGACCTTCTCCATCGGTTTCGAGGACGCTGGCGGCGAGCGCGGCGACGAGTTCCAGTACTCCGACCTGATCGCCAGGCACTACCACACCCGCCACCACAAGCTGCGCATTGCCGAGCACGAGATCATCGAGCAGTTGCCGGCGGCCTTCCGTGCCATGAGCGAGCCGATGGTCAGCCACGACTGCATCGCCTTCTACCTGCTCTCGCGGGAAGTGGCCAAGCACTGCAAGGGCGTGCAGAGCGGCCAGGGCGCCGACGAGCTGTTCGCCGGCTACCACTGGTACCCGCAGGTGGACGGTGCCGAGGATGCCTTTGGCGCCTATCGCGAGGCGTTCTTCGACCGCAGCCACGCCGAATACCGCGCCACCGTGCAGGCGCCGTGGCGCCTGGACAACGACGCGGCCGGCGACTTCGTCCGCGAACACTTCGCCCGCCCCGGCGCGCCGGACGCGGTGGACAAGGCCCTGCGCCTGGACAGCACGGTGATGTTGGTGGACGACCCGGTCAAGCGGGTGGACAACATGACCATGGCCTGGGGCCTGGAGGCGCGCACGCCGTTCCTCGACTACCGCCTGGTGGAGCTGTCGGCGCGCATTCCGGCACGCTTCAAGCTGCCCGACGGCGGCAAGCAGGTGCTCAAGCAGGCGGCGCGCCGGGTCATCCCCCATGAGGTGATCGACCGCAAGAAGGGCTACTTCCCGGTTCCCGGCCTCAAGCACCTGCAAGGCGCCACCCTGGACTGGGTGCGCGAGCTGCTGACCGACCCCAGCCAGGATCGCGGGCTGTTCGACCCGGCCATGCTCGACCGCCTGCTGAGCAACCCCCACGGCCAGCTAACCCCGCTGCGCGGCTCCAAGCTGTGGCAGTTGGCGGCCCTGAACCTGTGGCTCAGCGAACAAGGAATCTGACCGATGAAAGCCCACGAGATCGCCTATGGCCAGCGCCTGCTGCGCGGCCAGGCGCCGTCCTACGAGCGCTTGCAGGCACGCCTGGCCGGCGACGGCAGCGACCCCCACGACCAGCCGCGAGCCGTGCATTGCGGCTGGGGGCGGCTGCTGATCGGGCATACCTACCCCGATCCGCTCAGCCTGGCCGAAGCGCTGCTGCAAGAGCAGGCCGGCGAGCGCGACATCGCCCTGTACGTCGCCGCCCCGCAGCAGGTACTGGCCCAGGCGCCGCAACAGCTGTTCCTTGACCCGTCGGATACCCTGCGCCTGTGGTTCACCGACTACCGGCCGGCGCGGCGCGTGTTTCGCGGCTTTCGCATTCGGCGGGCGCAAGGACCGGCGGACTGGCAGGCGATCAATGCGCTGTACCAGGCCCGCGGCATGCTGCCGGTCGACCCCGAACTGCTCACCCCACGCCACCTCGGCGGGCCGGTGTACTGGCTGGCCGAGGACGAAGACAGCCACGCGGTGATCGGCAGCGTCATGGGCCTGGACCACAGCAAGGCCTTCGACGACCCCGAGCACGGCTGTAGCCTTTGGTGCCTGGCGGTGGACCCGCACTGTACCCGCCCTGGCGTCGGCGAAGTGCTGGTGCGCCACCTGATCGAGCACTTCATGAGCCGCGGCCTGGCCTGCCTCGACCTGTCGGTGCTGCACGACAACCGCCAGGCCAAGCGGCTGTACAAGAAGCTTGGTTTGCGCACCCTGCCGACCTTCGCCATCAAGCGCAAGAACGGCATCAACCAGCCGCTGTTCCTCGGCCCCGGTCCCGAGGCCGGGCTCAACCCCTATGCACGGATCATTGTCGACGAGGCGCTGCGCCGGGGCATCGAGGTGCAGGTGGAGGACGCGGGTGTAGGGCTGTTCACCCTGACCCTGGGCGGACGGCGCATCCGCTGTCGGGAATCGTTGAGCGACCTGACCAGCGCCGTGACCATGACCCTCTGCCAGGACAAGCGTCTGACCCGCCAAGCCCTGTACAACGCGGGTCTGCAGGTACCGGCGCAGCAACTGGCGGGCAATGCCGATGACAACCAGGCATTCCTCGACGAGCACGACACGGTGGTGGTCAAGCCGGTGGATGGAGAGCAGGGCCAGGGGGTGGCGGTCAATATCACCACGCTTGAAGCGCTGAGCCATGCCGTGGAACAGGCCCGCGTCTTCGACAGCCGCGTGCTGCTGGAGAGTTTCCATGCAGGCGTCGACCTGCGCATCGTGGTGATCGGCTACGAGGTGGTGGCGGCTGCAATCCGCCATCCGGCCCAGGTGATCGGCGACGGCAAGCACAGCCTCCGTGCGCTGATCGAAGCCCAGAGCCGGCGCCGCCAGGTGGCCACCGGCGGCGAGAGCCGCATTCCACTGGACGAAGAGACCGAGCGCACGCTCAAGGACGCGGGGCTGGGCTACGACGACATCCTGCCCGCCGGGCAACGCCTGGCCGTGCGCCGCACCGCCAACCTGCACACCGGCGGCACCCTGGAGGATGTCACCGCGCGCCTGCACCCGGTACTGGCCGATGCCGCCGTGCGCGCCGCCCGCGCCCTGGAGATCCCGGTGGTGGGCCTGGATTTGATGGTCCGCGATGCCGAACATCCGGACTACGTGATCATCGAGGCCAACGAGCGTGCGGGATTGGCCAATCATGAACCGCAGCCTACGGCCGAGCGCTTTGTCGATTTGTTGTTCCCACATAGCCGACCTGTGGCCTGACAACCCCTCGTTATTTGTAGGAGCGGCCTTGTGCCGCGAAAGGGGTGCGAAGCGCCCCCAGGATTTCAGCTTCGCTGCATCTATCGCCGGGCCCGCTTTGCGGGCCTTTCGCGGCACAAGGCCGCTCCTACAAAGGCCTTGCCCGCAGTTTGGAAATTTCACCCCGACCGGAGACCTGGACATGTCCGAACGACTCCCCGAACCCGATCTCGACTACCTCAAACGTGTGCTGCTGGAGATGCTCGCCATCCCCAGCCCCACCGGCTTCACCGACACCATCGTGCGCTATGTCGCCGAGCGCCTGGACGAACTGGGCATCCCCTTCGAGCTGACCCGTCGCGGCACCATACGCGCCACGCTGAAGGGCCGCCAGAACTCGCCCGACCGCGCCGTCTCGGCGCACCTGGACACCATCGGCGCCAGCGTGCGCCAGTTGCAGGACAACGGTCGCCTGGCCCTGGCACCGGTGGGTTGCTGGTCGAGCCGCTTCGCCGAGGGCAGCCGGGTCAGTGTGTTCACCGATACCGGCGTGTACCGCGGCAGCGTGTTGCCACTGATGGCCAGCGGGCACGCCTTCAACACCGCCATCGACCAGATGCCGATCAGCTGGGAACACGTTGAAGTGCGCCTGGACGCCTACTGCGCCACCCGCGCCGATTGCGAGGCGCTGGGGATCGCCATCGGTGACTGCGTTGCCTTCGATCCGCTGCCGGAGTTCACCGAAAGCGGCCATATCAGCGCCCGCCACCTGGACGACAAGGCCGGCGTGGCGGCCTTGCTGGCGGCGCTCAAGGCCGTGGTGCAAAGCGGCCGTCAGCCACTGATCGACTGCCACCCCTTGTTTACCATCACCGAGGAGACCGGCTCGGGCGCCGCGGCCGCCCTGCCCTGGGACGTCAGCGAATTCGTCGGCATCGACATCGCCCCGGTGGCGCCGGGGCAGGCGTCCAGCGAGCACGCGGTGAGCGTGGCCATGCAGGATTCGTCCGGTCCCTACGACTATCACCTGTCGCGCCACTTGCTGAAGCTGGCCGGCGATGCTGATTTGCCGGTACGCCGCGACCTGTTCCGCTACTACTTCAGCGACGCCCACTCGGCGGTGACCGCCGGGCACGATATCCGCACCGCCCTGGTGGCCTTCGGCTGTGATGCCACCCATGGCTACGAGCGCACCCATATCGACAGCCTGGCGGCGCTCAGCCGGCTGCTCGGCGCCTACCTGCTCAGCCCGCCGGTGTTCGCCAGCGACTCGCAGCCGGCCAATGCCTCACTGGAGCGCTTCAGCCACCAGCTGGAACACGACGCGCAGATGGAAAGCGATACCCGGGTGCCGGCGGTGGACAGCCTGGTGGGCAACAAAGGCTAAGCTCAAACGCCTATCCCTGTAGGAGCGGCCTTGCGCCGCGAACGGGTCGCGTAGCGGCCCCTGGATCAAAGATCGCCGGGGCCGCTTTGCGGCCCGTTCGCGGCACAAGGCCGCTCCTACAAGGGAATTGCAAATTCACGTAGCATGCCCCCATTCCCACAACCACTGCCCAGACCATGCTGATCCCCTACGACCAACTCGAAGCCGAAACCCTGACCCGCCTGATCGAGGACTTCGTCACCCGCGACGGCACCGACAACGGCGACGACACCCCACTGGAAACCCGCGTGCTGCGGGTACGCCAGGCCCTGGCCAAGGGGCAGGCGTTCATCCTGTTCGACATGGACAGCCAGCAGTGCCAGTTGCTGGCCAAGCATGACGTGCCGCGGGAGCTCTTCGAGTAGCCGGCCTTCAGGCCTGCTGCTTCTCCAACTCCAGTGCCTTGATGCGTTTGTACACCTCGACCCGGTGCACCTCCACTTCGCGCGGCGCGCAAATGCCGAAACGGACCTGGCCGTTCTCCACGGACATCACCTGGATCCTGATGTTGTCGGAAATGACGATGACCTCGCCCACTTCTCGTCCGATTACCAGCATGCTCCGATCCTCCCGCTCAATGGAAAATCGGAGACTGCCCCGCCAGCTTTGGCCTACTCAATCCTTCTTCGGATAAATAGACATGCCCTACTGGCGAGGGTAAAAAAACCTACAGAAACTTCCCTCAATGTGCGGCTTTGCGTGCCTTCGCCCGCATTTTCACCGCCATGTCCGCCATTTCATCGTACAGCCGCTGGGGCGACTGGCATTTGAGCTGCCAGGCCTGACGCCCGGCTTCGTGGGGCAGGATCAGGAACTCGCCAGCCGCAACCCGCTGATGGATATACTCGGCGATATCGGCGGCATTGATCGGCGAGCCTTCCAGCAGTTTGCCCACCTGCGCCTTCATCGCCGGATCCGGCCCGCGGAACGAGTCGAGCAGGTTGGTCTGGAAGAACGACGGGCACACCACATGCACCGCCACCTCGACCTGGCGCAGCTCCACCAGCAGGCTCTCGGCCAAGGCCAGCACCCCGGCCTTGGCCACGTTGTAGTTGCTCATGCCCGGCCCCTGCATCAGGGCAGCCATGGAGGCAATATTGATGATCCGCCCACGGCTGCGCTCGAGCAGCGGCAGGAACGCCTTGCAGCCCTTGACCACGCCCATCAGGTTGACCGCGATCTGCCAGTCCCAGTCCTCCAGGGACAAATCGGCGAAGAACCCGCCCGACGCCACCCCGGCATTGTTGACGATCACGTCGATGCCGCCGAGCTTCTCCTCGCAGGCCTGGGCCAGGGCGGTGAGCTGGCTGTAGTCGCGCACGTCGCAGCGCTGGATGAAGCCGTCACCACCGGCGCCACGCACCAGCTCCAAGGTCTCGCGCAGGCCCGCTTCATTGACATCGGCCAAGGCCAGGCGCCAGCCATCGCGGGCCCAGCGCAGGGCGATCTCGCGACCAAGGCCGGAGCCGGCGCCAGTGATCATCATTCGGTTGTGCATGGTCAGCTGCCTTGAACAGTGGGATTGGCCTGGAGTCTAGCCAGAACGCGGGCCACAGCGGTGCAGCATCAGAATGCTGAATGAGGATTCATCCACCCGGGGCCTGCACAACCGATGGAATCTTTGCCCACCGCCAACGGTCGGAACAGTAAGCGCCCAGCATTCCGAGGCCCTTGACCCTCAACCACGCAAGGACTCCATCATGACCACGATCCTCATCATCATCCTGATCCTGCTGCTGGTCGGTGGCTTACCGGTCTTCCCGCACTCGCGCAGTTGGGGCTACGGTCCTTCCGGCATCATCGGCGTGGTGCTGGTGGTGTTGTTGATCCTGTTGCTGCTCGGTCGGATCTGAGCCAGCCATTGCAGCTGGCTCCCTGTTGAACGAAAACGCCCCGGCAAGCCGGGGCGTTTTCGTTCAGGCAACAACCAGGATCAGTGGGAAACCGCCCCGCTGGCCCCAAGGCCGGTCTGCGAACGGACGAACTGCGGGAAGAACAGCGCGCGCTCGTTCTCGGCAGCCTTGGACTTGTCGGTGACCGAGAAGAACCAGATGCCGGCGAAGGCAATGATCATCGAGAACAAAGCCGGGTACTCGTACGGGTAGATGGCTTTCTCGTGACCGAGGATCTGCACCCAGATGGTCGGGCCCAGGACCATCAGGCCCACCGCGCTGACCAGGCCCATCCAGCCGCCGATCATGGCGCCGCGGGTGGTCAGTTTCTTCCAGTACATCGAGAGCAGCAGCACCGGGAAGTTGCAGCTGGCGGCGATGGAGAAGGCCAGGCCGACCATGAAGGCGATGTTCTGCTTCTCGAACAGGATACCCAGGCCGATCGCCAGCACGCCCAGGGCGATGGTGGTGATCTTCGACACGCGGATCTCGTCCTTGTCGTTGGCCTTGCCCTTGCGCCAGACGCTGGCATACAGGTCATGGGACACCGCCGAGGCACCGGCCAGGGTCAGGCCGGCGACCACCGCCAGGATGGTGGCGAAGGCCACCGCCGAGATGAAGCCGAGGAACACGCTGCCGCCCACGGCATCGGCCAGGTGCACCGCCGCCATGTTGTTGCCGCCGATCAGGGCGCCGGCGGCGTCCTTGAAGTCGGGGTTGGTGCTGACCAGCAGGATCGCGCCGAAGCCGATGATGAAGGTCAGGATGTAGAAGTAGCCGATGAAGCCGGTGGCGTACAGCACGCTCTTGCGCGCTTCCTTGGCATCGCTGACGGTGAAGAAGCGCATCAGGATGTGCGGCAGACCGGCGGTGCCGAACATCAGCGCCAGGCCCAGCGAGAACGCCGAGATCGGGTCCTTGACCAGGCCGCCCGGGCTCATGATCGCCTCGCCCTTGGCATGCACCTTGATCGCCTCGGAGAACAGGGTGTTGAAGTCAAAGCCCACGTGCTTCATCACCATCAGCGCCATGAAGCTGGCACCGGACAGCAGCAGCACCGCCTTGATGATCTGCACCCAGGTGGTGGCGAGCATGCCGCCGAACAGCACGTACAGGCACATCAGGATGCCCACCAGGATCACCGCCACGTGGTAGTCCAGGCCGAACAGCAGCTCGATGAGCTTGCCGGCACCGACCATCTGCGCGATCAGGTAGAACGCCACCACCACCAGCGAACCGGAGGCCGACAGGGTGCGGATCTCCTTCTGCCCGAGGCGGTACGAGGCCACGTCGGCGAAGGTGTACTTGCCCAGGTTGCGCAGGCGCTCGGCGATCAGGAACAGGATGATCGGCCAGCCGACCAGGAAGCCGATGGAGTAGATCAGGCCGTCGTAGCCCGAGGTAAACACCAGCGCGGAAATACCCAGGAACGAGGCCGCCGACATGTAGTCACCGGCAATCGCCAGGCCGTTCTGGAAGCCGGTGATCTTACCGCCGGCGGCGTAGTAGTCGGCCGCCGACTTGTTGCGTTTGGAGGCCCAGTAGGTAATGCCCAGGGTGAAGGCGACGAAGGCCACGAACATGGCAATCGCCGAGACGTTCAGCGGCTGTTTCTGCACCTCGCCGGTCAGGGCATCGGCGGCCCACACGGCGGGTGCGAAAGCGCCGCAGGCCAGGACGGCCAGGGTTTTGGCGTGACGGATCATTGCTTGGCCTCCTCGAGAATGGCCTTGTTCAGTTCATCGAACTCGCCGTTGGCGCGACGCACGTAGAGCGCGGTGAGCACGAAGGCCGAGAGGATCAGGCCGACGCCCAGTGGAATGCCCCAGGTGATCGACGACTCGGGGCTGAGCTTGGCGCCCAGCACGTGCGGGCCATAGGCGATGAGGAGGATGAAGGCGCAGTAAAGGCCGAGCATGATCGCCGAGAGAATCCAGGCGAAGCGCTCGCGCTTGGTAACCAGTTCCTTGAAGCGCGGACTGTTCTGTATCGATTGGTAAATGCTGTCGTTCATTGTTTTTGTCCTAGCAGCACAGAGTAGGGATAACCCGACTCCAACTTTATGCTGCCGCTGGACGCCAACCAGACGACCTTAGTCTTAGATGCAACGGTGTTTTACAGATTTCGCAACAACCAAAACCCGAGTAGGGGCATTCGCGGGTAAACCCGCTCCCACAGGTAAGCCACAATGTTCAAGTTTGTGGTGATCCTGTGGGAGCGGGTTTACCCGCGAAATGGTCGCACTGGCCTCTACGGCGAGGTTACTTGCCGGTCCACTCCTTGACCCGCTCCGGATGCTTGGCCACCCAGTCCTTGGCAGCGGCCTCGGGCTTGGCGCCTTCCTGGATCGCCAGCATGACCTCGCCGATCTCATCCTTGGACTGCCACTGGAACTTCTTCAGGAACTCGGCCACTTCCGGCGCCTTGCTCGCCAGTTCCTTGCTGCCGATGCTGTTGACCGTTTCGGCGGCGCCGTACACGCCCTTGGGGTCCTCAAGGAACTTGAGTTTCCACTTGGCGAACATCCAGTGCGGTACCCAGCCGGTCACGGCGATGGACTCGTTCTTCTTGTAGGAGCGGCCCAGCTCGGCGGTCATCGCCGCGCCGGAGCTGGCCGTCAGTTTGTAGCCGGTCAGGTCGTAGTCCTTGATGGCCTGCTCGGTCTTGAGCATGACCCCGGAGCCGGCATCGATGCCGACGATCTTGTTCTTGAAGCTGGTATCAGTCTTGAGGTCGGTGATGCTGTTGGCCTTGACGTACTCGGGAACGATCAGGCCGATCTTGGCGTCCTTGAAGTTCGGCCCGTAGTCGACGACGTTGTCCTTGTTCTTGGCCCAGTACTCGCCATGGGTCACCGGCAGCCAGGCCGAGAGCATGGCGTCGAGCTTGCCGGTGGCCACGCCCTGCCACATGATCCCGGTGGCCACGGCCTGCAGCGTCACGTCATAGCCGAGTTTCTGCCTGATCACCTCGGCGGCCACGTTGGTGGTGGCCACGCTGTCCGACCAGCCGTCCACGTAACCGATGCTCACTTCCTTGGCCATGGCCTGCGCAGTGCTCATGGTCAATACCAGGGCGGCGCCCACACTCAGGAAACGTCGTACTCTTGTAAAAGTCGCCATCAAAGCATCCCCTCGTCAGGTCTTGGAGAGAGCATCATCGACCTGCCCCCGCGCACGACCTGCTCTGTCAGCGACCTCCAGCGAACGATCAGCGACAGCACTGTGCCATTAACGCCATGCCAGCCGAGCGGCCTGCGCGATCCTTGCATGCCAAAGGCTTGGCGCCGGTCATTTGCGGCTATCATCTAGCCCTTTGTGCTTGCCGACGGACCGCCCGATGCCCAGTAACACCCGACTGCTCCTGCCTGCTTACCTGCTCGCCTGCCTGCTCGCCCTCATCGGGCTGTGGGCGCTCTGGTACGGCCTCGGCAAGCCGGTGCACCTGCCCGATGCGGCGAGCCCGACGCACAAATTGCAGTGCGCGTCCTACACCCCGTTCGACAAGGACCAGTCGCCGTTCGACCAGCCGTTTCGCCTGCGCCCGGCGCGCATGGACGCCGACCTGGCGTTGCTGAGCGAGCGATTCCAGTGCATCCGCACCTATTCGATGACCGGCCTGGAGGCGATCCCGGCGCTGGCCCGCAAGCATGGCCTGAAGGTGATGCTCGGTGCCTGGGTCAACTCAAGCCCCGTGGACACCGACAAGGAAATCGAATTGCTGATCGCCGCGGCCAACGCCAACCCCGACGTGGTCAGCGCGGTGATCGTCGGCAACGAGGCGCTGCTGCGCAAGGAAGTTACCGGCGAGCGCCTGGCCGGGCTGATCGAGAAAGTGAAAAGCCAGGTGAAGGTGCCGGTGACCTACGCCGACGTCTGGGAGTTCTGGCTGCAACACCCGCAGATCGCACCGGCGGTGGACTTCCTCACCATCCACCTGTTGCCGTACTGGGAAGACGACCCGCGTGGCATCGATGCGGCACTGACCCATGTGGCCGAGGTGCGCCAGGTGTTCGGCAACCGCTTCGCGCCCAAGGACATCCTGATCGGCGAAACCGGCTGGCCCAGTGAAGGACGCCAGCGCGAGACCGCAGAGCCGAGCCGGGTCAACGAGGCGCGTTTCATCCGCGGCTTCATCGCCCTGGCCGAGGCCAACGGCTGGCGCTACAACCTGATCGAGGCGTTCGACCAGCCCTGGAAGCGTGCCAGCGAAGGCGCCGTGGGCGGCTACTGGGGGCTGTACGATGCCGACCGCCAGGACAAGGGCGTGCTTGAAGGGCCGGTGAGCAACCTGGCGCTGTGGCCGCAGTGGTTGCTGGCCAGTGTGTTGCTGATGCTGGCGACCCTGGCTCTGGCCGGGCGCCCGGCAAGCCGCCGCGCCGCCCTGCTGCTGCCGTTGCTGGCGGCCCTGGGTGCCGGCAGCCTGGGGCTGTGGGGGGAGCTGATGCGCACCAATGCCCGCTTTGCCGGGGAATGGTTGTGGGCGGTGGCCCTGGCCGGTTTGAACCTGCTGGTGCTGGCCCATGGCGCGCTGGCCCTGGCTCGCAGAGACGGCTGGCGCCAGCGGTTGTTCGCCTGGCTGGAAAAGCATGCCGGCACATGGCTGCTGGCAGCCGGATTCGCCGCGGCGGTGAGCATGCTGGCGATGGTGTTCGACCCGCGCTATCGCAGCTTCCCCAGCGCGGCGTTGTTGCTGCCGGCAGTGGTCTACCTGTTGCGGCCGGTGTCGGCGCGGCGGGCGGAGGTGGCGTTGCTGGCCTTTATCGTGGGCGCTGGAGTGGCGCCGCAGTTGTTCCAGGAAGGGTTGGCGAATCGACAGGCCTGGGGTTGGGCGGTGGTCAGCGTGTTGATGGTTGGCGCGTTGTGGCGCAGCTTGCGCAAAGCCTGATGGCCCATCGCGGGGCAAGCCCGCTCCCACGTTGAGGTCAACGCCTTGTTTGAGCGTGGGAGCGGGCTTGCCCCGCGATACGACCTCAAGCCGTGCGCCGTACCAGCCGCAACCCCGCCAGCACCACGGCAAACACCGCGATGCTCGCGGTATACAGCACCAGCGCCGGAATCCCGAACAGCAGCGCCAGCGCCGCCAGCCACCATCCGCCTCGGCCAGGCACCAGTTGGCAGAGCAACGCCAACCCCAATGCCCCCCAGGCAATTATCTGGAAATGTATCCCCAGCCCCAGCAGCGAACGCACCTGGCATTGCCAGACCTCTCCCGGCACGCTGCACAGCCCGACCCACCGAGCATCCTCCATCAGCCCATAGCGCACGCCATAACTGGCCGCGAGCCACAGCGGCAGGAACAGCAACAGGGCAACGACCGGCCTCCAACGCGCCATGCGGATCTCCAATAGCGGTAATCGAAACGTTGCATGATCGCCCAGGGGCCGCGACAAGGCAAAATCATGGCCCGGCAGCTATGTTGCACAAGACAAACGTTGTCCGGCGCGGCAACATCTTGTGCGACGAACGACAGGGCAACGGGCAACTTTGTCCGACATGCCGTGGTCCTAGCCTGCGTACTGCACGACCTTGCGTTTTCCCTGGGGGACATAAATGCTTCGATCTTTGCGCCTCGCCGCCCTGCTGGGTGGCCTGCTCATGGCTGCGGCCGCTTCGGCGCGGGATATCGACGCGGCGAGCTACGGCTATCCGTTGACCAACCCGTTCGAGGCGACCATCGCCACCACGCCGCCGGAACAGCGCCCGACGCTGCCCAGCGACGACGACATCGACCAGGCCGACTACAGCCTCACCCTGCGCCCGGAGCGCGAGTTCACCCTGCCCGATAACTTCTGGTCGGTGAAAAAACTGCGCTATCGCCTGGCCAGGCAGGACCACGAAGCGCCATTGATCTTCCTGATCGCCGGTACCGGCGCGCCCTATTCCAGCAGCATCAACGAGTACCTGAAGAAGCTGTTCTACCAGGCCGGCTACCACGTGGTGCAACTGTCCTCGCCGACCAGCTGGGACTTCATGAGCGCCGCCTCGCGCTTCGCTACCCCCGGGGTGACCAGCGAGGATGCCAAGGACCTGTACCGGGTCATGCAGGCGGTGCGCGCCCAGCAGGCACACCTGCCGGTCAGCGAGTACTACCTCACCGGCTACAGCCTCGGGGCGCTGGACGCGGCGTTCGTCAGCAAGCTCGACGAGACCCGCCAGAGCTTCAACTTCAAGCGCGTACTGCTGCTCAACCCACCGGTCAACCTGTACACCTCGATCAGCAACCTGGACAAGCTGGTGCAGACCCGGGTCAAGGGCATCGATCGCAGCACCACGTTCTACGAGTTGATGCTGGAGAAACTCACCCGATATTTCCAGGACAAGGGCTACATCGACCTCAACGAAGCGCTGCTGTACGACTTCCAGAAGTCGCGCCAGCACCTGTCCAATGAACAGATGGCCATGCTCATCGGCACCTCGTTCCGCTTCTCGGCCGCCGACATCGCCTTCACCTCCGACCTGATCAACCGCCGCGGCCTGATCATCCCGCCGAAATTCCCGATCACCGAGGGCAGCAGCCTGGAGCCGTTCTTCAAACGGGCCCTGCAATGCGACTTCGACTGCTACCTGACCGAGCAGGTAATCCCCATGTGGCGAGCGCGCACCGACGGCAACAGCCTGCTGCAACTGGTCGACCAGGTGAGCCTGTACGCACTGGAGGACTACCTGCGCGCCAGCCCCAAGATCGCCGTGATGCACAATGCCGACGATGTGATCCTCGGCCCCGGCGACATCGGTTTCCTGCGCCGGGTGTTCGGCGAACGCCTTACGCTCTACCCCCATGGCGGCCATTGCGGCAACCTCAACTACCGCGTCAACAGCGACGCCATGCTGGAGTTCTTCCGTGGTTAACAGACTGCTGCTCGTCACCGCCCTGCTCGCCAGCGGCTGCGCCCTGGCCGAGGAAGTCGCGCCGCGTGCCAGCGTGGTCGAGGCCGACAAGACCGAAACCCTCACCGTGGAGGCCGACGGTTTCGTCGATCCGCTGCGCGAGCTCAAGTTCAACCCCGGCCTGGACCAGCGCGAGTTCGAACGCTCGACCCTCGCCGCGCTGAACATCTACGACCCGCTGGAATCGCTGAACCGGCGCATCTACCACTTCAACTACCGCTTCGACCAGTGGGTGTTCCTGCCGGTGGTCGATGGCTACCGCTATGTCACCCCAGGCTTCGTGCGCACCGGGGTGAGCAACTTCTTCAACAACCTGGGTGATGTGCCCAACCTGTTCAACAGCGTGCTGCAGCTCAAGCCCAAGCGCTCGGCGGAAATTACCGCGCGGCTGATGTTCAACACCATCATCGGTGTTGGCGGCCTGTGGGACCCGGCGACCAAGATGGGCCTGCCCCGCCAGAGCGAGGACTTCGGCCAGACCCTGGGCTTCTATGGGGTGCCGGACGGGCCGTACCTGATGCTGCCGATCCTCGGGCCATCCAACCTGCGCGACACCACCGGGCTGGTGGTCGACTATGTGGGAGAGAAGGAGATCAACTACCTGAACGTGCCCGACACCGCCAGCGACCACCCGGAACTCACCGTGCTGCGGGCGGTGGACAAGCGCTACACCACCAACTTCCGCTATGGGCAGACCAACTCGCCGTTCGAGTATGAGAAGCTGCGGTACGTGTATACCCAGGCGCGCAAGTTGCAGATCGCTGAATAACGGCAACCCCGATCCCCTGTAGGAGCGGCCTTGCGCCGCGAAAGGGCCGCAAAGCGGCCCCGGCAGTCTTGAGATGGGCACACATCCTGGGGCTGTTCTGCAGCTCTTTCGCGGCACAAGGCCGCTCCTACAGGGTCAGGCGGGCAATCCCAGGAACTGACACAACTCCCGCTTCTTGGCCAATGCATCCTTGCGCCCCAGTTCGATCAGCTCGCTGCAATAGCTCGCCTCGAACAGCAGGTAGCTCAGCACCCCCGCGCCGCTGGTCTTGGTAGCGCCAGGCCCACGCAGGAACAGCCTCAGCGCCGCCGGCAGCTCGCGCCGATGACGGGCGGCGATCTCGTCCAGCGGCTGGCTGGGCGCTACCACCAGCACCTCGATCGGCGCCAGCCCCAGGCGCCGGGCGTCCAGGTGCGCCGGCATCAGGTGGCTCAGATGGTTGAGCCGCTGCAGCAGCTCGATATCGTCCTCGAGGCTGTCGATGAAGGTGCTGTTGAGCATGTGCCCGCCGATCTGCGCCAGGCTTGGCTGCTGGCCGCTGAACACGCGCTGGGTCGGCAAGGGCGGCGCCGGGCGCTGGGGGTTGCCACTGACGCCGACCACCAGCACGCGGCTGGCGCCCAGGTGCAGCGCCGGGCTGATCGGCGCCGACTGGCGCACCGCGCCGTCGCCGAAGAACTCATCGCCCAGGCGCACTGGCGCGAACAGCAGCGGGATCGCCGAGCTGGCCAGCAGGTGGTCGATGGTCAGCGGCGTGGGCATGCCGATGCGCCGGTGGCGCAGCCAGGGTTCGATGGTGTCGCGGCCCTGGTAGAAGGTCACCGCCTGGCCGGACTCGTAGCCGAACGCGGTCACGGCGATGGCGCGCAGCTGATTGGCCGCCAGGGAGTGGGCGATGCCATCCAGGTCCAGGTGCTCATGCAGCAGACGGCGCAGCGGGCGGCTGTCGAGCAGCGCCACCGGCACCTGGCCGCCGAGCCCCAGCAGGCTGTGGCCGACGAAACGGCTGGCCTGGCGGATCACCCCGGGCCAGTCGCTGCGCAGCACCAGGTGGCTGCGAAAGTTCTGCCAGAAGGCGGTCAGGTGCTGCACCGATTCGGCGAAGCGGGTGGCGCCGCTGGCCAGCTTGACGGCGTTGATGGCGCCGGCGGAGGTGCCGACGATCACCGGAAAGGGGTTCGCCGCCCCAGGGGGCAGCAGCTCGGCGATGCCGGCCAGCACGCCGACCTGGTAGGCGGCGCGGGCGCCGCCGCCGGAGAGGATCAGGCCGGTGGTTGGGGACATGCTTCCTTCCTGGATCATGGTTGACAGGTCTGGCCTCTTCGCGGGTAAACCCGCTCCCACAGGTACAGTGCCGGCCTTAGCATATACATACCCCCTGTGGGAGCGGGTTTACCCGCGAAGAGGCCGGCCCTGCTATAGCAACAGTCAGCGTTTCTTCTTGTCGTACAGCCGTGGCTCGCCCTCGGGCCGCGACTTGAAGCGCCGGTGCGCCCACAGGTACTGCTCGGGACACGCGCGCAGCACGCCCTCGACCCACTGGTTGATACGCAGGCAGTCGGCTTCCTCGGTTTCGCCGGGGAAGTCCTCGAGCGGCGGGTGCACCACCAGACGATAGCCGCTGCCGTCCTCAAGCCGTCGCTGGGTAAACGGAATCACCCGGGCCTTGCCCAGCCGGGCGAACTTGGTGGTGGCCGTGACGGTGGCTGCGGGGATACCGAACAGCGGCACGAAGATGCTCTGCTTGGCGCCATAGTCCTGGTCCGGCGCGTACCAGATCGCCCGGCCCTTGCGCAGCAGCTTGAGCATGCCGCGCACGTCATCACGCTCCACGGCCAGCGAATCGAGGTTGTGGCGCTCGCGGCCACGGCGCTGGATGAAGTCGAACACCGGGTTGCCATGCTCGCGGTACATGCCGTCGATGGTGTGGGCCTGGCCCAGCAGCGCGGCGCCGATCTCCAGGGTGGTGAAGTGCACGGCCATGAGGATGGCGCCCTCGCCTTCGCGCTGGGCGGCCTGCAGGTGCTCGATGCCCTCGATGTGGGCCAGGCGTGCAAGACGGGCCTTTGGCCACCACCAGCTCATGGCCATCTCGAAGAAGGCGATGCCGGTGGAGGCGAAGTTTTCCTTGAGCAGGCGTTGCCGTTCGTCGCCGGACAGTTCGGGGAAACACAGTTCGAGATTGCGCGCGGCAATGCGCCGGCGCTCGCCGGCCACCCGGTACATCACCGCGCCCAGGGCGCGACCCAGCCCCAGCAGGGCGCGGTACGGCAGCTGGGCGACCAGCCACAGCAGGCCCAGGCCCAGCCACAGGCCCCAGAATCGCGGGTGGAGGAAAGAGGATCGAAAACGCGGGCGTTCCATTGAAGCTTCCGGCAAGACATGAGCCCGGCATTCTACATCGGTTGCGGGCAATCGGTCTTATCGCTATAAGTCAGGGCACTTTTTTCGCAACAAGCCGTCTATGCAGACCATGAGCCCCAACCAGACACCCGACAACGCCCCCGTGTTCCAGCTCAAGGGCAGCATGCTTGCCATCACCGTGCTGGAACTGGCGCGCAACGACCTCGAATCCCTCGACCGCCAGCTGGCGGCGAAGGTGGCGCAGGCGCCGAACTTCTTCAGCAACACCCCGCTGGTGCTGGCCCTGGACAAGCTGCCCCATGACTCGGGCGCCATCGACCTGCCCGGGCTGATGCGCATCTGCCGTCATCATGGCCTGCGCACCCTGGCGATCCGTGCCAGCCGCATCGAGGACATCGCCGCGGCGATCGCCATCGACCTGCCGGTGCTGCCGCCGTCCGGGGCCCGCGAACGCCCGCTGGAACCCGAGCCGGAAGTGAAGACGCCCGAGCCTGCACCCGCTCCACCAGCGGCACCGGCCGAACCCGAGGTACGCCCGACGCGGATCATCACCTCGACCGTGCGCGGCGGCCAGCAGATCTACGCCCAGGGCGGCGACCTCGTGGTCACGGGCTCCGTCAGCCCCGGCGCGGAACTTCTCGCCGATGGCAACATCCATGTGTACGGCGCCATGCGCGGCCGTGCCTTGGCGGGTATCAAAGGCAATACCAAGGCGCGCATCTTCTGCCTGCAGATGACCGCGGAAATGGTCTCGATCGCCGGCCAGTACAAAGTCTGCGAAGACCTGCGCCGCGACCCGCTGTGGGGATCGGGCGTGCAGGTCAGCCTGTCCGGCGACGTGTTGAACATCACCCGTCTTTAACGGATACTTGCCGGCATTTTTAGCGCAACTTTTTTCCAGTTGCCGTTTTTTGTATTTGCAGGGACGCCTGTCCCGATTATTTAGGGGTGAAACACCTTGGCCAAGATTCTCGTGGTTACTTCCGGCAAGGGGGGTGTGGGCAAGACCACCACCAGCGCCGCTATCGGTACCGGCCTCGCGCTGCGCGGGCACAAGACTGTCATCGTCGACTTCGACGTCGGCCTGCGTAACCTCGACCTGATCATGGGCTGCGAACGCCGCGTGGTGTACGACTTCGTCAACGTGGTCAATGGCGAAGCCAACCTGCAACAGGCCCTGATCAAGGACAAGCGCCTCGAGAACCTGTTCGTCCTGGCCGCCAGCCAGACCCGCGACAAGGACGCCCTGACCAAGGAAGGCGTCGAAAAGGTCCTGATGGAGCTCAAGGAGCAGTTCGAGTTCGTGGTCTGCGACTCGCCGGCCGGTATCGAAAAAGGTGCTCACCTGGCGATGTACTTCGCCGACGAAGCCATTGTCGTGACCAACCCGGAAGTCTCGTCGGTGCGTGACTCCGACCGCATGATCGGCCTGCTGTCCAGCAAGTCGCGCCGTGCCGAGCAAGGTGACGACCCGATCAAGGAACACCTGCTGATCACCCGCTATCACCCGGAGCGCGTCGAGAAAGGCGAAATGCTTGGCGTCGAAGACGTCAAGGAAATCCTCTCGGTCGAATTGCTGGGTGTGATTCCCGAATCCCAAGCCGTACTCAAGGCCTCCAACCAGGGCATCCCGGTCATCCTTGACGACCAGAGCGATGCCGGCCAGGCCTACAGCGACACCGTCGACCGCCTGCTGGGCAAGCCAAAGCCGCTGCGGTTCATCGAAGTGCCGAAGCAAGGATTCTTCGCGCGCCTGTTTGGAGGCAAATAAACCATGAACCTTTTTGACTTCTTTCGTGGCAGACAGAAACAGAGCAGCGCGTCGGTAGCGAAAGAGCGTCTACAGATCATCGTGGCGCACGAGCGTGGCCAGCGCAGCACCCCGGACTACCTGCCAGCCTTGCAGAAGGAGCTGGTCGAGGTGATCCGCAAGTACGTCAATATCGGCAACGATGACGTGCAGATCGAGCTGGAAAATCAGGGCAGTTGCTCGATTCTGGAACTGAACATCACTTTGCCTGATCGCTGATTCAAGCACTTCCGGCTGATCCTGGGGCTGCCTTGCAGCCCTTTCGCGGCACAAGGCCGCTCCTACACAGGCCCTGCCCCCCCTGTAGGAGCGGCCTTGTGCCGCGAAAGGGCCGCAAAGCGGCCCCGATTGTCTATAGAGAACCTGCAATGCCGCTGTCGAACATCCAGATCCTTCACGAAGACGCCGCCATCCTGGTGATCAACAAGCCGACCCTGCTGTTGTCGGTGCCGGGCCGCGCCGAGGACAACAAGGACTGCCTGATCACCCGCCTGCAGGAAAACGGCTACCCGGATGCCCTGATCGTCCACCGCCTGGACTGGGAAACCTCGGGGATCATCCTGCTCGCCCGCGACGCCGACAGCCACCGCGAGCTGTCGCGCCAGTTCCACGACCGCGAGACGGAAAAGGCCTATACCGCGCTGTGCTGGGGCCAACCGACCCTGGACAGCGGCAGCATCGACCTGCCGCTGCGCTACGACCCGCCGACCAAGCCGCGTCATGTGGTCGACCATGAACAGGGCAAGCACGCCCTGACCTTCTGGCGCATCGTCGAGCGCTGTGGCGATCATTGCCGGGTCGAGCTGACACCGATCACCGGACGCTCGCACCAGTTGCGCGTGCACATGCTGTCGATCGGCCACCCGCTGCTGGGCGACCGGCTGTACGCCAACCCCGAGGCGCTGGCGGCCCATGAGCGGCTGTGCCTGCATGCGTCGATGCTGAGCTTTACCCATCCGGTTTCGGGTGAGCGGTTGAAGTTCGAGTGTCCGGCACCGTTCTGATCCATCGGCGCTGGATTCTTCGCGGGTAAACCCGCTCCCACAGGAGAGTGCCTAACTTGAAATCTGCGCGGCAGCTGTGGGAGCGGGTTTACCCGCGAAGAGGCCGACACAAATTTTCGAGTATTTACGCTAAACTCGCGCCACTGCTGTCTGGAGTGACTTATGCGCGATGCCCTGAACGCCGGCCTGATCGAATTCCTCAAGGCCTCCCCGACGCCCTTCCATGCCACCGCCAGCCTCGCGCAGCGCCTCGAGGCCGCCGGTTACCAGCGCCTGGACGAACGCGACAGCTGGGCCACCGTGCCCGGTGGTCGCTACTACGTGACCCGCAACGATTCCTCGATCATCGCCATCAAGCTCGGCAAGCTCTCGCCGCTGCTGGGCGGCATCCGCATGGTCGGCGCCCACACCGACAGCCCGTGCCTGCGGGTCAAGCCGCAGCCCGAGCTGCAACGCCAGGGCTTCCTGCAACTGGGCGTGGAAGTGTACGGCGGCGCCCTGCTCGCGCCCTGGTTCGACCGCGACCTGTCGCTGGCAGGGCGGGTCACCTTCCGCCGTGACGGCAAGGTCGAGAGCCAGCTGATCGACTTCAAGCTGCCGATCGCGGTGATCCCGAACCTGGCGATCCACCTCAACCGCACCGCCAACGAAGGCTGGCAGATCAACCCGCAGACCGAGCTGCCGCCGATCCTGGCCCAGGTGGCCGGCGACGAGCGCATCGACTTCCGCGCCCTGCTCACCGAGCAGCTGGCCCGCGAGCACGACCTCAATGCCGACGTGGTGCTGGACTACGAGCTGAGCTTCTACGACACCCAGGACGCCGCGCTGATCGGCCTGAACGGCGATTTCATCGCCGCCGCCCGCCTGGACAACCTGCTGTCATGCTATGCCGGCCTGCAGGCATTGCTGGGTGCCGACAGCGACGAGACCTGCGTGCTGGTGTGCAACGACCACGAGGAAGTCGGCTCGTGCTCGGCCTGCGGCGCCGACGGCCCGATGCTCGAGCAGACCCTGCAGCGCCTGCTGCCCGAGGGCGACGAATACGTGCGCACCATCCAGCGCTCGCTGATGGTCTCGGCCGACAACGCCCACGGCGTGCACCCCAACTACGCCGACAAGCACGACGGCAACCACGGTCCCAAGCTCAACGCCGGCCCCGTGATCAAGGTCAACAACAACCAGCGCTACGCCACCAACAGCGAAACCGCCGGTTTCTTCCGCCACCTGTGCATGGCCGAGGAAGTACCGGTGCAGAGCTTCGTGGTGCGCAGCGACATGGGCTGCGGCTCGACCATAGGCCCGATCACCGCCAGCCACCTGGGCGTGCGCACGGTCGACATCGGCCTGCCGACCTTCGCCATGCACTCGATCCGCGAGCTGTGCGGCAGCCATGACCTGGCACACCTGGTGAAGGTGCTCAGCGCGTTCTACCGCAGTCGCGAACTGCCCTGAGACCGAGTCGCCTTCTTCGCGGGTAAATCGCATCGGCGCACCGCCACTCCCACAGGGATATCACTGTTATTGAGCCCAGTGATATTCCTGTGGGAGTGGCGGTGCGCCGATGCGATTCACCCGCGAAGAGGCCGGCACAGGCGACGCAACTGTCCCGGATCAACGCCCTCCGCGCGCAACCCGCTATGCTTAAGACATGCCCCACAGCAAAAGGATTGCCGTCCATGTCATCCCCCTTCCTCTCCCTCTTCGTGCCGGTGTTCCTGTTCCTGATGCTGCTGACCATCGGCTTCAGCCTGCGCGAGCGCAATGTCGGCGTGCTGATGATGTGGATCGGCACCCTCGGCATCTTTGGCCTCACCTGCTGGAAGATCCTCGAGAAACTGCCGTCGTAAACCACTACACTCGGGCAAACGTTTGACCTGAGGTAGAGTTTCCGGTGCCAGCCCTTCTGCGTTGCATCACGCTGCTGTTCCTGCTGTTCGTCACCCCGGCGCACGCCGCCGGCCTGCCCGGCCTGCTCGGCTCCAGCACACCCGCCCAGCCCGAAGCCAGCGAACCGCTGGGCAAGTCGCTGGACGAGGTGATCAAGAACCTGGAGAACGACCAGCAACGGACCAAGCTGCTGGCCGACCTGAAGAAGCTGCGCGACGCCACCAAACAATCGCAACCCACCGTCGAGCAGGGCGTGCTCGGCCTGATCGGCGGCGCCCTGCACGATTTCGAGCAGCAGTTCAGCGGCGATGCCAGCCCGTTCAAGCGCTGGTCGCTGGAAATCGACCAGGCGCAGGACGAGCTGGCCGCGCTGGTGGTGCCGGTGCACCAGTGGCCGGCGATCCTGTTCGGCTTTGCCGGGGTGATCCTGGTCTGGAGCCTGTTGGCCTACACCTTCAACTGGATCGGCCACCGCGTGCGCCTGCGCTTCGGCCTGACCGAGGAACTGCCCCAGCACCCACGTACCTGGGACCTGGTGCGCTTCGCCCTGCGCAAGCTGGGACCGTGGCTGGTGGCGCTGGTGTTCACCGTGTACCTGAGCTTCGCCCTGCCCTCCTCGCTGGGCAAGTCGATGGCCATGGTGCTGGCCTACGCGCTGGTGGTCGGCACGCTGTTCTCGGCGATCTGCGTGATCGCCTTCTCGCTGCTCGACGGCCCGCATCGCCACCGCGCCCTGCACATCCTGCGCCACCAGGCATTCCGCCCGCTGTGGCTGATCGGCAGCTTCGCCGCGTTCGGCGAGGCGATGAGCGACCCGCGCCTGACCACCGCGCTGGGCAGCCACCTGGCCCACGCCCTGGCCACCCTGGCCAATGTCGTCGCCGCGCTGTGCACCGGGCTGTTCATCCTGCGCTTTCGCCGCCCGATCGCCCACCTGATCCGCAACCAGCCCCTGTCCCGACGCCTGACCCGGCGCACCCTGAGCGACACCATCGAGCTGCTCGGCAGTTTCTGGTACGTCCCGGCGCTGATCCTGGTGGCGATCTCGCTGTTCGCCACCTTCGTCTCCGCCGGCGACACCAGCACCGCCCTGCGCCAATCGCTGATGTGCACGGTGCTGGTGGTGGTGTGCATGGTGCTCAACGGCCTGGTCCGACGCCACGCCGCCAAGCCCAGGCGCGCCAACAAGCGCCAGGCGGTCTACACCGAACGCCTGCGCAACTTCGGCTACGTGCTGGTGCACCTGTTCATCTGGCTGGTGTTCATCGAACTGGGCCTGCGTGTGTGGGGTCGCTCGATGATCAGCTTCGCCGAAGGCGACGGCCATGAGGTCAGCCTGCGCCTGCTGGGCCTGGCCGGCACGCTGATCGTCGCCTGGCTGGTGTGGATCCTCGCCGACACCGCCGTGCACCATGCCCTGGTGCGCTCGCGCCGGGGCCTGGCCAACGCCCGGGCGCAGACCATGATGCCGCTGATCCGCAACGTGATGTTCGTGGTGATCTTCATCATCGCGGTGATCGTCGCCCTGGCCAACATGGGCATGAACGTCACCCCGCTGCTGGCCGGTGCCGGCGTCATCGGCCTGGCCATCGGTTTCGGCGCGCAGTCGCTGGTGGCCGACCTGATCACCGGGCTGTTCATCATCATCGAGGACTCGCTGGCGATCGACGACTACGTCGACGTCGGCGGCCACCTGGGCACGGTCGAGGGCCTGACCATCCGCACCGTGCGCCTGCGGGACATCGACGGCATCGTGCACACCATCCCGTTCAGCGAGATCAAGAGCATCAAGAACTACTCGCGGGAGTTCGGCTATGCGATCTTCCGCGTGGCCATTCCGCACAGCATGAACATCGACCAGGCCATCACGCTGATCCGCGAAGTGGGGCAGAAGTTGCGCAACGACCCGCTGATGCGCCGCAACATCTGGTCGCCGCTGGAGCTGCAGGGGGTGGAGAGTTTCGAGTCGGGTTCGGCGATCCTGCGGGCGCGGTTCAAGACCGCACCGATCAAGCAGTGGGAGGTGTCGCGGGCGTTCAACCTGGCGTTGAAGCGGCAGCTGGACGAGGCGGGGCTGGACCTGGCGACGCCGCGGTTGTCGGTGCAGGTGGTGACGGCCGGAGGGGGCCAGATGGCGGAAGCCGGGTCCTCCAGTTAGGGCCCTTTCGCGGGTAAACCCGCTCCCACAGGATTGCCACACATTCGAAAATTGTGGGGTCCCTGTGGGAGCGGGTTTACCCGCGAAGAATCCAACACCTTATCCCGCCTGGGCACGGATGCGGATCGCATCGTGGCGCCAATATTCCAGGTCACAGTCGATCAGATGCCCATGCTGGTCGCTGTTGACCCGGGTGATATGCAAGCCCGGACTGCCCGCCGAAACCTTCAACGCCCCCGCCGCCGCCACCGGCAACGCGGTCGGCAGGATCTCGAAGCACACCTGCCCATAGTGAATGGCGTACTCCCGCGCATAGATCTCGGTCAGCGACCGGGCCAGGTCCAGCTCAAGAATCTTCGGGAAGTAGCGCGGGTTGAGGTAGTGCTCGGCATACAGCACCGCCCTGCCGTCAATGCGCCGCAGACGGCAGATCCGCACCACGCTGGACAACGCCGGCAGGCGCAGGCGCGCGCAGATCGACGCCGAGGCCGGCTGCAGGCGCGCCGACAACAACTCGGTGCTCGGTACCCGCCCCTGGTCGCGGACCATCGCATGGAAATGGCTGCGCTCGATCAGGTCGTAGGTCAGCCGCTCGGGCGCGACGAACCAGCCACGGCGCTCCTCGCGGTAGATCAGCCCCTGGGCCTCCAGCTGCACCAGCGCCTCGCGCAGGGTGATGCGCGTGGTGTCGAACACTTCGCTGAGCCTGCGCTCGGCCGGCAGCTTGCCGCCGGGGGCCAGCAGGCCGTGTTCAATCTGCTCCTGCAGGGCATGGCAGATGGCTGTTACCGCGCGCGGTGGCGTCGCTTGCATCAAAGGTTACCTATCTGGACTAGTCCAGCCCCATAACAGGGCATGTGGCGATGGCTACAAGCCTAGGCATGGCTGATGAACATCCTGTGACAAAGCCTCGCCCAGGGACTTGCCAGATCCGGGCCAGGCCACGCGATTCAAGGCTTTCGATGTGGTCTACGCTGTATTCCCAGAGCCATCGGCCTGCCACCCGCGCCCTCTCCTTACATCAAACTGTCACGCAACAGGCCTACCTTGGCTCAAGGTTTGCTGACCTAGACCAAGGGTTCGCAAGCACCGCTTCTGTTCATAACAACGAATGCAAGGCACCCACCAAAGGAGCTTCGGATGAAAAAGTTGTTCATGGCGTCACTGCTCGGTTCGGCCATCGCTTTTTGCACCTCGGCCATGGCCCAGGACCTCAAGGCCCTTGAAGACGCCGCCCGCAAGGAAGGCACCGTCAACAGCGTGGGCATGCCCGATGCCTGGGCCAACTGGAAAGGCACCTGGGAAGACCTGGCCAAGAAGTACGGCCTCAAGCACAGCGACACCGACATGAGCTCGGCCCAGGAGATCGCCAAGTTCGACGCCGAGAAGGACAACGCCAGCGCCGATATCGGCGACGTCGGCGCCGCCTTCGGCCCGATCGCGGTCGCCAAGGGCGTCACCCAGGCCTACAAGCCGAGCACCTGGGACCAGGTGCCGGCGTGGGCCAAGGACCAGGACGGCCACTGGGCGCTGGCCTACACCGGCACCATCGCCTTCATCATCAACAAGGACCTGGTCAAGGAAGGCGAACGCCCCACCAGTTGGCACGACCTGGAAAAGGGCAAGTACAAGGTCGCCATCGGTGACGTCGGCACCGCCGCCCAGGCCGCCAACGGCGTGCTTGCCGCCGCCATCGCCTACAAGGGTGACGAGAGCAACATCGAGCCGGGCCTGCAGCTGTTCACCAAGCTGGCCCAGCAGAAGCGCCTGTCGCTGGCCAACCCGACCATCCAGACCCTCGAGAAGGGCGAAGTGGAAGTCGGCGTGGTGTGGGACTTCAACGGCCTGAGCTACCGCGACCAGATCGACCCGAAACGCTTCGAAGTGCTGATTCCATCGGATGGCTCGATCACCTCCGGCTACACCACCATCATCAACAAGTACGCCAAGCATCCGAACGCGGCGAAGCTTGCGCGTGAGTACATCTTCAGCGACGCCGGGCAGACCAACCTGGCCATCGGCCACGCCCGACCGATCCGCGCCGAGCACCTGAAGCTGCCAGCGGACGTGCAGGCCAAGCTGCTGCCCAACGAGCAGTACAAGGCCGCCCAGCCGATCAAAGACGCCGCAGTCTGGGAAACGACCTCCAAGGCCCTGCCGCAGAAGTGGCAGGAGCAGGTGATCATCGAGATGGAGTAAGGGGCGAGTTGTCTAGCGCCTGAACCGGCCCTTTCGCGGGTAAACCCGCTCCCACAGGTGCCGTGCTGACCTTGAGGACAGCATCACTTCCTGTGGGAGCAGGTTTACCCGCGAAGAAGGCAACGCGGTATATGACTGGAGCCACCATGCAACACAACGTCATCCTGGTCCTGCTCGACGGCCTCAACCACCAGGTCGCGCACCATGCCATGGGCCACCTGCACGCCTACGTCGAGGCCGACCGCGCCGCGCTGTACCGGCTTGAATGCGAACTGCCGTCACTGTCGCGACCGCTGTACGAATGCATCCTCACGGGCGTGCCGCCGATCGACAGCGGCATCGTGCACAACAACGTCAACCGCCTGTCCAACCAGCGCAGCGTGTTCCACTACGCCCGCGAGGCTGGCCTGGGCACTGCCGCCGCGGCCTATCACTGGATGAGCGAGCTGTACAACCGCTCGCCCTTCGACCCGCTGCGCGACCGCCATACCCACGCGCCGAAGCTGCCGATCCAGCACGGCCTGTTCTACTACGCCGACCATTACCCCGATTCGCACCTGCTGGCCGACGCCGAGTACCTGCGCCGCCGCCACGCCCCGAACTTCCTGCTGGTGCACCCGATGAACATCGACGACGCCGGCCACCGCCACGGCCTGGACAGCAGCCAATACCGCAATGCCGCGCGCAGCGCCGACATCCTCCTGGCCGACTACCTGCCACGCTGGCTCGAGGAGGGCTACCAGGTGCTGGTCACCGCCGACCACGGCATGAACAACGACCGCTCGCACAACGGCCTGCTGGCCGAGGAGCGCGAAGTGCCGCTGTTCGTGTTCGGCGAGGCGTTCAGCCTCGATCCCGCGGCCAAGCCGTTGCAGACCGAACTGTGCGGCACGATCTGCGAACTGCTTGGCGCCGCCCACGACAAACCGGTCTGCCGGGAGCTGCTCAAGTGAATGCAAGCCATCGCGGCCGCTACCTGGCCCTGCTCTGCCTGCTGCCGTTCGCCGTGTTCTTCATCATCTTCCAGGTCGCGCCGCTGGCCTGGGTCGCCCTCAACAGCCTGCAGAGCGAGAGCGGCTGGGGCCTGGCCAATTTCAGCAAGATCTTCGCCTCGAAGTTCTACCTGCAGGCGCTGCAACGCAGCCTGGAGATCAGCTTCTGGTCGAGCCTGTTCGGCATCGTCATCGCCACCCTGGGCGCCTATTCGCTGCGCCGGGTCGACTCGAAGCTGCGCGACTTCGTCAGCGCCTTCGCCAACATGACCAGCAACTTCGCCGGCGTGCCCCTGGCGTTCGCCTTCATCATCCTGCTTGGCTTTAACGGTGCACTGACGCTGCTGCTCAAGCAGATGGGCCTGCTCGGCGACTTCAGCATCTACTCCAAGACCGGCCTGATCCTGGTGTACACCTACTTCCAGATCCCCCTGGGCGTGTTGCTGCTCTACCCGGCCTTCGACGCCCTGCGCGAGGACTGGCGCGAATCCGCCGCACTGCTCGGCGCCAGCCACTGGCAGTTCTGGCGGCATATCGGCCTGCCGGTGCTGACCCCGGCGCTGCTCGGCACCTTCGTCATCCTGCTGGCCAACGCCCTGGGCGCCTACGCCACCGTCTACGCCCTGACCACCGGCAACTTCAACGTGCTGCCGATCCGCATCGCCGGGCTGGTGGCCGGCGACATCAGCCTCGACCCGAACCTGGCCAGCGCCCTGGCGATGGTGCTGGTGGGCCTGATGACGGTGGTCACGGTGGTCCATCAATGGCTGCTCAAGAGGAGCTACCATGCGCGCTGAGAACAACGCCGGCGGACTCTACCACCGCGTGGTGGTGTATCTGCTGTTCCTCATCCTGCTACTGCCGCTGGCCGGCACCCTGCTCTACTCGCTGGCCACCAGCTGGTCGGCGACCCTGCTGCCCAGCGGGCTGACCTTCAAGTGGTACCTGGCGCTGTGGAGCGAGCCGCGCTTTCTCGCCGCCTTCGGCCAGTCATTGCTGGTGTGCGTGGGTGCGCTGGTGCTTTCGGTGGTGCTGATCCTGCCGCTCCTGTTCGTGGTGCACTACCACTTCCCGAAACTCGACGCGCTGATGAACGTGCTGATCCTGCTGCCCTTCGCGGTGCCGCCGGTGGTGTCGGCGGTGGGCCTGCTGCAGCTGTATGGCAGCGGGCCGCTGGCCATGGTCGGCACGCCGTGGATCCTGATCGGCTGCTACTTCACCATCGCCCTGCCGTTCATGTACCGGGCGATCACCAACAACCTGCAAGCCATCAACCTGCGCGACCTGATGGACGCCGCCCAGTTGCTTGGCGCCAGCCCTCTGAAGGCGGCGCTGCTGGTGGTGCTGCCGAACCTGCGCAAGGGCCTGATGGTGGCGCTGCTGCTGTCGTTCTCGTTCCTGTTCGGCGAGTTCGTGTTCGCCAACCTGCTGGTGGGCACCCGCTACGAGACCCTGCAGGTGTACCTGAACAACATGCGCAACAGCAGCGGCCACTTCAACAGCGCGCTGGTCATCTCCTACTTCGCCTTCGTGCTGGTGCTGACCTGGGTCGCCAACCGCCTGAACAAGGACAAGACCTGACATGAGCTTCGTCAGCGTACAGAAACTGCAAAAGAGCTACGCCGGCAGCCCGGTGTTCGAGAACATCGACTGCCAGATCGAGCGCGGCGAGTTCGTCACCCTGCTCGGCCCTTCGGGCTGCGGCAAGTCCACGCTGCTGCGCTGCATCGCCGGCCTGACCTCGGTGGACAGCGGGCGAATCCTCCTCGACGGCCAGGACATCGTGCCAGTGAGCCCGCAGAAGCGCGGCATCGGCATGGTGTTCCAGAGCTACGCGCTGTTCCCCAACATGACCGTGGAACAGAACGTCGCCTTCGGCCTGCGCATGCAGAAGGTCAAGGCCGACGAAAGCCAGGCGCGGGTGCGCGAAGTACTCGATCTGGTCGAACTCGGCAGCTTCGCCGGGCGCTACCCGCACCAGCTGTCCGGTGGCCAGTGCCAGCGTGTGGCCCTGGCCCGCTCGCTGGTCACCCGCCCGCGCCTACTGCTGCTCGACGAACCGCTGTCGGCGCTGGATGCGCGCATCCGCAAGCACCTGCGCGAACAGATTCGCGCCATCCAGCGCGAGCTGGGGCTGACCACCATCTTCGTCACCCACGACCAGGAAGAGGCGCTGACCATGTCGGACCGCATCGTCCTGATGAACCAGGGCCGCATCGTCCAGAGCGGCGATGCCGAGACCCTCTACACCGCGCCCGTGGACCTGTTCGCCGCAGGCTTCATCGGCAATTACAATCTGCTCGACGCCGACAGCGCCAGCCGCCTGCTGCAACGCCCGGTCAACGGTCGCCTGGCGATCCGCCCGGAGTCCATCACCCTGGGCCTGAACGGCGAACTGGACGGCGAGATCCGCAGCCACAGCCTGCTGGGCAACGTCATCCGCTACCGGGTACGGGTGCGCGACGTCGAGCTGGTGGTGGACGTACTCAACCGCTGCGCGGCCGACCTGCACGCGGACGGGCAGCGGGTATCCTTGTCGATCGACCCCACGGCGCTACGGGAAGTGGCCTAAGGAGAAGCAACGCATGGCACTGGCAATCTTCGATCTGGACGAAACCCTGATCCACGGCGACTGCGCGTCACTGTGGAGCGAGCAGATGGCCCGGCTGGGCTGGGTGGACGGCAAGGCTTTCCTCAAGCGCGACCATGAGCTGATGGAAGCCTACGGCAAGGGCCACCTGGCCATGGAGGACTACATGGCCTTCAGCCTGGAGCCCATCGCCGGGCGTACCCTGGAAGAGGTCGAGCACCTGGTCGAGCCCTGGGTGGAGGACGTGATCGAGCCGATCATCTACGGCGACGCCTGCCGCTGCATCGCCGAACACCGCAAGCATGGTGACCGGATCCTGATCATCTCGGCCAGCGGCACCCACCTGGTCGGGCCGATCGCGGCGCGCCTGGGCGTCGACGAGTACCTGGCCATCGAGCTGGAGGCGGTCAATGGCGTGTTCACCGGCAAGACCCACGGCGTGCTCACCTACCGCGAGGGCAAGATCACCCGTTTGCTGGAGTGGCTGGACCAGGAGCAGGAGAACCTGGAGGGCGCGAGTTTCTACTCGGATTCACGCAACGACCTGCCGCTGCTGCTGAAGGTCGATCACCCGCACGTGGTGAACCCGGACCCGGTGCTGCGCGAGCATGCGCAGACCAATCGCTGGCCCATTCTGAGCTGGTCCTGAACGGGCCTTTCGCGGGTAAACCCGCTCCCACAGGTATTGCGTAGCATCAAGCCTGTGGTGATCCTGTGGGAGCGGGTTTACCCGCGAAGAGGCCGGCACAGGCACCATTGATCCGTCACACTTGCCACTCCCGCCACAAATGTGCAGTATAGTGCGCACTGTGAGGACGGCCTCACGACGCTGTGCGTGAACATACCGGGGACGGCCCCATCATTGAATCGATGGAGACTCACCATGTCCTGGATCATCCTGTTGTTCGCCGGCCTGTTCGAAGTTGGCTGGGCTGTCGGCCTCAAGTACACCGACGGCTTCACCCGCCCCATGCCCACCATCCTCACCGTCGGTGCCATGGTCATCAGCCTTGGCCTGTTGGGCCTGGCCATGAAGGAGCTGCCGCTGGGCACCGCCTATGCCATCTGGACCGGCGTCGGCGCGGTCGGCACGGTGATCGCCGGGATCATCCTGTTCGGCGAATCCATGGCGCTGATCCGCCTGGCCAGTGTCGCCCTGATCATCACCGGCCTGGTCGGCCTGAAGGTCAGCGCCAGCTGACCTCCCTCCTTTTCCCTTAGCGCATGTCGCCGCGCAGCAGGCTCACCTGCTCGCGCAGCGCCTCGGGCTGCGCCGCCTCCACCGGGATGGCGGCGCCAGCCACCAGGGTCACCCGCGACCACAGGCGCTTGAAGAAGCCCTTGTTCGGGTCGCGACTGAAGAAACTGCCCCACAGCCCCTGCAGCGCCAGCGGAATCACCGGTACCGGCGTCTCCTGC
The DNA here is from genome assembly GCF_028369275.1 of Mitsuaria sp. RG. Taxonomy (NCBI): domain Bacteria; kingdom Pseudomonadati; phylum Pseudomonadota; class Betaproteobacteria; order Burkholderiales; family Sphaerotilaceae; genus Roseateles; species Mitsuaria sp. RG. Next base: position 74,952 of record NZ_JAQMYQ010000003.1, on the reverse strand, counting down.
AGGATGCGGTTCACCCCACCTTTGAACACATCGATCTCACCGTCCGAACTCAGCTTGCCTTCGGGGAAAATACACACCAGCTCGCCGTCGGCCAGGTACTGGGCGATGCGGGCGAAGGCACGCTCGTAGGTGGCCTCGTCCTCGCCGCGCCCGGCGATGGGAATGGCGCCGGCGGTGCGGAACACGAAGTTGAGCACCGGCAGGTTGTAGATCTTGTAGTACATGACGAAACGGATCGGCCGGCGGATCGCCCCACCGATTAGCAGCGCATCGACGAACGACACATGGTTGCACACCAGCAGCGCCGCGCCTTCATCGGGAATACGCTGCAGCTCGCGGTGCTCGACCCGGTACATCGAGTGGCTGAGCAGCCAGATCAGGAAACGCATGGTGAATTCCGGCACGATGCGGAAGATGTAGGCGTTGACGGCGATATTGAGCAGCGATACCACCAGGAACAGCTGCGGGATGCTCAGCTTGGCCACGCTCAACAGGGCGATGGTGATGATCGCCGACACCACCATGAACAGCGCGTTGAGGATGTTATTGGCGGCGATTACCCGGGCCCGTTGGTCTTCCGGGGTGCGCGCCTGGATCAGCGCGTACAGCGGCACGATGTAGAAGCCGCCGAAGATGCCCAGGCCGACGATCGACAGCATGATCCACCAAGCCTGGCTCATGCCCAGCAACGCCAGCCAGTCATGGGGCACGGCGCCGACCGGCACATCCCCCGAATGCCACCACCACAGCAAACCGAACAGGGTCAGGCCGAACGAGCCGAACGGCACCAGGCCGATCTCCACCTTGCGCCCGCTCAGGCGCTCGCAGAGCAGCGAGCCGACGGCGATGCCCACCGAGAACAGGGTCAACACCAGGGTCACCACGGTCTCGTCGCCGTGCAGCCAGTCCTTGGCGTAGGCCGGGATCTGCGTGAGGTAGATGGCGCCGACGAACCAGAACCACGAGTTGCCGACGATCGAGCGTGACACCGCCGGGGTCTGGCCAAGGCCCAGGCGCAGGGTCAACCAGGACTGCTTGAAGATGTTCCAGTCCAGCTTCATCTGCGGCGCGGCGGCGGCGGCGCGGGGGATCCAGCGGCTGGCCAGGTAGCCCAGCACGGCGGTGGCCACCACCCCGGCGGCAGACAGTACCGCGTACTGGCTGGAGGACATCAGCATCCCGGCGCCGATGGTGCCGGCCAGGATCGCCAGGAAGGTACCCATCTCCACCAGGCCGTTGCCGCCTACAAGCTCCTCCTCACGCAGGGCCTGGGGCAGGATCGAGTACTTCACCGGGCCGAACAGCGCCGAGTGGGTGCCCATGGCGAACAGCGCCACCAGCATCAGCTCCAGGTGATGGGTGACGAAACCGGTCGCGCCGATGGCCATGATGACGATCTCGGCCAGCTTGATCGCGCGGATCAGCCGGTCCTTGGCGAACTTCTCGCCGAACTGCCCGGCCAGCGCCGAGAACAGGAAGAACGGCAGGATGAACAGCAAGGCGCAGAGGTTGACCCAGATCGAGCGGTCGCCTTCCAGGCTCAGCTTGTAGAGGATCGCCAGGATCAGCGACTGCTTGAACAGGTTGTCGTTGAAGGCGCCCAGCGACTGGGTAATGAAGAACGGCAGGAAGCGCCGCTTGCCGAGCAGGGTGAATTGCGAGGGGTGACTCATCGTCCTTGTACCTGGTTGGGCTTTGTCATTGGAGGCACGTACAGCGTGATAAGCCACAAATCTGCACGGGAATGCCTGGTCATGGCAACCTTGCCGACACGCTGGAAAGACAGCCAGGGCGATGGCAGACTGCCAGGCACCGAAAAAAGCCGCCCCATCCAGGGCGCATGAACGAGGCTAGATGCACCGAGAGCCTCTCTGCAGGACGCCCCCAGGAAATGGACATCGAAATACCATGAATGAAGACAAGCGGTTGGCGGCGATGATCGACGCCGCCACCGAAGCCACGAAATCGGCGAAAAACACCGCCGATCTCCTGACTATCGTGGGCAAATTCGTTGATTACAAGGGCAAGCTGCGGTTCGAGTACAAAGCCGACTGGCAAGCGATCCAAGCCTTTACGGTCCTGGCGATCGTCGCCCTGGCGGCCAACTACCTGGGGCCCTGGGCAATCCTGACCTGGTTGGCTGAGGCCTGGGGTTTCACACCGTCGACCTGCGCCTGGATCATCGCGGGGCCAAGCATCCTTTTCGTCACCGGCACGCTTTCCTACATCGCTCGCGGCCGCCACCTGCTGCCCGAACTGTCCAGGGCACTGGCGCTGCGCTCGAGCAGGTTCGCCAACGGCCTCGGGGAAATCGGCACGTCCCCCGAACAGTTGCTGGTCCGGTTGCAGCAATCCTTCCGTGATTACGCGCGAGGCAATCACCGTCGCCAGATACAACTCGCGTTGAAAGGTACGTTCAAAGGCCCTCTGCACACCCTCACTTACCACTATGTCGACCTGGAATACGTCGACAGGCATACACAGACCTATACCGAGACAAACAGCAAGGGTGAAACCGTGACACGGTCCCGAAACGTCTACGACCAGTATCGGCGCTACAGCCTGGTGGTGGATTTCCCGTGGGTGCAAGGTATCGCCGTGCGCAGCGACAAACAGACCAAGATCGACCTCGACCACACCTACGAAACCACCTCAAGCGCCTTCAACAGCACACTCACCCTCAGCGGCACGAGTGCGATGGCCTGCGCCCGGTTCGCCAAGCCCGTCACGGTACTGCACCTGCTGAGCATGACCGCGCGCCTGCGCAACCCCAATCTGGAATTCGCCGCCGACGGCGCCGGGCTCTGCCTCAGCTTCGACGACAACAACCTCATCGACTTCGAGATGCCGGGTGACTTGAGCAACCCAGGGGCCTTTTACAAGGCCATCGAAGCTGGCATCGACTTGCCCGCGCTGACTACCTTGCTGGAAGCGATCCACGTGCTCGCCGAGCAGCATGACGACAATTTCGAATCACCCACCCCAACCGCCATTCAGAGGGAAAACTGACAATGGATCTACCCGTCATCATCGGCATTAGCGTCGCCGTTCTGGGCCTGCTGGCCGTGATCAGCTACTACAACGCGATCATCGGCGGCCACAACCGTGCGCAACGGGCCTGGGCCGACGTGCTGACCTACGAGCGGCAGAAGAGCAAGGTACTCGACGGTTTGCAGCCGCATGTCAGCCACTATCAGGACTACGAACACAACCTGATGAGCGAGATCACGCGCCTGCGCAGCGCCATTGCCGAGCTGCCGAGCGCGGCCAACGGCACTTCGTTGGTCGCCGCCGAGAGCGCCACTCGCTCGCTGCTCAATGGCCTGCGCGTTGCCGTCGAAGCTTATCCTGACCTCAAGGCGTCCGAAGTGCTCGGCAACTTCATGCGGGAAATCACCGAACAACAGGAAAACGTCGGTGCGGCGATCGTCATCTTCAACGGCGAGGTGGAGCGCTTCAATAACAGCATCCAGATGTTACCGGGCTCGATGGTCAATGACATGCTGAACCGCAAGGCACCGATCGCCCCGTTCACCGACGCAGAGGCCTCAGGCAGCTTCAACTACACGCCCAATCTCTGAATCCCCGCCGTTACTGCCGGGCGATGCAAGGCGAGACGAACAGCTCGCCACGCCACGCCCCACGCAGGGTACGGCTGGCCACCAGCAGCCAGAGCAGCGCCAGCGCTACCACCAGTGCCTGGCCAAACACACTGAAGAAACCCAGCTCAAGCCAGGCCGCCAGCTTCAGGGTGGCCAGGCAATACACACCCAGCGGGAACGTGAACCCCCACCAGCCGAGGTTGAACGGCATGCCCTGGCGCATGTAGCGCAGGGTGATCAGCACCGCCGTAAGCAACCACCACAGCCCCGCGCCCCAGAGCACGATGCCGGCCACCAGCCCCAGCCCACGGGCCACCTCGCCGAGGCCACCCAGGCCATTGGCGGCGAACACCACCGGAGCATCGCCGCCGAGCACCAGCATGCCCAGCGCGCCGGTACCGATCGGGCCCAGCGCCAGCCAGCTGGAGGCGGCCATGTTCGCTGGCGGCAGTTTATGCAGGGCCATGCGCAGCATGAGGATGGTGAGGATGCTGAACGCCACCGGCAACGACACCGCCCACATCACATAGCTGGTGATCACCACCAGAAACTGCCGGTGCGCATCCACCAGGTGCGGCGCCAGCAACCCGCCACTGGCGGCGGCGACTTCCGCCGCCACCACCGGCAGCAGCCACACCGCGGTCATCTGGTCGATGCTGTGCTCCTGGCGGGTGAACATCAGGTAGGGAATGGCCACGCCGCACAGCAGCGCCAGGCCCACGTCCAGCCACCAGAGCATTTCCACCCACGGCACCACCGACTCGCCCCAGCGCGCCAAGCCGAACACCAGGGCGCCGTTGAGGATGGTGGCCAGGCCCATGGGGATGGTGCCAAAGAACATCGACACGGTGGAGTGGGCGAAGATCCGCCGCGCCTCATCGAAGAACATCACCCAGCGGGCGCCATACAAGACGCAGAACAGGGTGAACAGGCCAATGGTCAGCCACCACAGGCCCTCGGCAAGGGTGTCCAGCAGTGGCACCTGCACCTGGTGCAACGCCAGGGCCAGTACGCCGGTGCCCATGGTCGCGGCGAACCAGTTGGGGGTGAACTGGCGAATCACTTCACGGGGATGGGCCAGATGGCTCAACGGGCGCCACGAGGGGGCGCGGGTCTGGGTGCATGGCATGGGATGTCTCCTGGCCTTGTGTAAGGTGGATTCATCTTATGCCTTCCAAGAATATCTATATAACGGGTAATTTCTCTATCTGTTATCTGTTTTGTAGATATAGCTAAAACCCCAGGCCCTGGAATATGCTTGGCGCGGTTTTCCTGATGACAATAATGACAAGGACCTGTCGATGCTCACCGCCCTCAAGCGCTACCCCAACCCGGTACGCCTGCTCCTGCTCACCACCTTTACCCTGACCATGGCGCGGGCGATCACCCTGCCTTACCTGGTGGTCTACCTGGCCGACAACTTCCAGCTTTCAGTCGGCCGTATCGGCCTGGTGATCGGCGGCGCGCTGATCGTCGCCTCGCTGCTGAGCCTGTATGGCGGGCACCTGGTCGACACCGTGCGCAACCACACCCTGGTGATCGCCAGCCTGCTGGTGTTCGCCCTGGCCTTCGTCGGCGCCATCGCCAGTCGCTCGGCCGCCCTGTTCTTTCTCTGCCTGGTGGTGATCAACCTGGCCCTGGCGCTGGTCGACATCGCCGCCAAGGCCGCCTTCTGCGCCCTGTTGCCGGTGGAGCAGCGCGCCGAGGTGTTCGCCATCAAGTACACCCTGAGCAACATCGCCTATGCCGTGGGGCCGATGCTCGGCGTGGCCCTGATCGAGGTGGACGGCCACCTGCCCTTTGTGGTCTCGGCACTCATTGGGCTTGCCATGTGCCTGGCTTACCAGCGCCTGGGCGTTCGCGACCTGCAGCCCCAGGACCGGCCGCAGCCCGGCGCCGGCTTCGGCCAGGTGGCGCTGGGCCTGCTGCGCGACCGGCGGCTGGTATGCTTCACCTTGGGCGGCGTGCTCAGCGCGGTGGTGTTCGGCCAGTTCACCGCCTACCTGTCGCAGTACCTGGTGGTGACCCGCAACCCCGCCGAGGCGGCGCGGCTGGTCGGCTACCTGGTGACCACCAACGCGGTGACGGTAATCGCCTTGCAGTACCTGATCGGCAAGCGCATCGACCGGCGCCGACTGATGCCCTGGCTGATGGCCGGCATGGGCCTGTTCGTCGCCGGGCTGCTGGGTTTTTCCCTGGCCGGCACGGCGCTGGCCTGGTGCCTGGCGATGCTGGTGTTCACCCTGGGCGAGATCATCGTGATTCCGGCCGAGTACATGTTCATCGACCTCATCGCCCCGGAGCACCTGCGCGGCATCTATTACGGCGCACAGAACCTGGGCAACCTGGGCGCGGCACTGGGGCCGGTGCTGGTGGGCGTCGCGCTCGGGCACCTGGTGCCGGTGGCGGTGTTCTATCTGCTGATCGGGTCGGTGATACTGGCCGGTGTGTTCTACTGGCTGGGGACGCGCCGAGCTGAGTGATGCCATCGCGGGGCAAGTCGCATCGGCGCACCGCCGCTCCCACGCCCAAGGGCAGCTCGACATTCGTGGGAGCGGCGGTGCGCCGATGCGACTTGCCCCGCGATGGTCCCTGCGACGTCCTGCCACTGCGACCATGGTCGGCGCTGACGAACCGCGCCCTGCGTGCCAGACTGATTGATCGGGACCGCGTTTCTATTTTTGCTCCGGAGTTTGCATGTCGTTGTCCAGCGGGCTGATCGCCGTGGTCGCCCTGGTCTACATGGCCATCATGTTCGCCATCGCCTTCTATGGCGACCGCCGCAGCACGCCGTTGCCGCCGCGCCTGCGCGCCTGGGTTTACAGCCTGTCGCTGGCGGTGTACTGCACCAGCTGGACCTTCTTCGGCGCGGTCGGCCAGGCCGCCGAACAATTGTGGGCGTTCCTGCCCATCTACCTGGGTCCGGTGCTGCTGCTGATCTTCGCGCCCTGGGTGCTGCAGAAGATGGTGCTGATCAGCAAGCAGCAGAACATCACCTCGATCGCCGACTTCATCGCCGCCCGCTACGGCAAGTCGCAGACCCTGGCGGTGGTGGTGGCGCTGATCTGCCTGGTCGGCGTGCTGCCTTACATCGCCCTGCAGCTCAAGGGCATCGTGCTGGGGGTGAACCTGTTGATCGGCGCCAACGCCGATGCCACCGGCAGCCGGGTGCAGGACACCGCGCTGGTGGTGTCGCTGGTGCTGGCGCTGTTCGCCATCGTCTTCGGCACCCGCAGCCTGGACGTCACCGAGCACCACCGTGGCATGGTCCTGGCGATCGCCTTCGAGTCGCTGGTCAAGCTGCTGGCCTTCCTCGCCGTGGGCGCCTTCGTGGTGTTCAACCTGTATGACGGCTTCGACGACCTGTTCACCCAGGCCCGGCAGTCGGTGCACCTGAACGATTATTGGGAAGAAACCATCAACTGGCCGTCGATGGTGGTGCAGACCGCCGTGGCGATGATGGCGATCATCTGCCTGCCGCGGCAGTTCCACGTCACCGTGGTGGAGAACATCGAGCCCCAGGACATGCGCCTGGCGCGCTGGGTGTTCCCGCTGTACCTGGCCCTGGCCGCGCTGTTCGTGGTGCCCATCGCCCTGGCCGGGCAGATGCTGCTGCCGGGCACGGTGATCTCCGACTCGTTCGTGATCAGCCTGCCACTGGCCGAGGCCCACCCGAGCCTGGCCCTGCTGGCGTTCATCGGCGGCGCCTCGGCGGCCACAGGCATGGTCATCGTCGAGGCCGTGGCGCTGTCGACCATGGTCTCCAACGACATGCTGCTGCCCTGGCTGCTGCGACGCAACAACGCCGAGCGGCCTTTCGAGGTGTTCCGCCACTGGATGCTGTCGGTGCGCCGGGTGACCATCGTGGTCATCCTGCTGCTGGCCTACGTCAGCTACCGCCTGCTCGGCTCCACCGCGAGCCTGGCGACCATCGGCCAGATCGCCTTCGCCGCGGTGACCCAGCTGACCCCGGCGATGCTCGGCGCGCTGTACTGGAAACAGGCCAACCGCCGCGGCGTGTTCGCCGGCCTGGCCGCCGGCATCTTCCTGTGGTTCTACACCCTGGTGCTGCCGATCGCCGCCCACAGCCTGGGCTGGTCGCTGCAGCTGTTCCCAGGGCTGGCCTGGCTGCACGGCAACCCGCTCAACCTGCCGATCACCCCGCTCACCCAGGGCGTGGTGCTGTCGCTGGCGGGCAACTTCACCCTGTTCGCCTGGGTCTCGATCCTCTCCCGTACACGGGTTTCCGAGCACTGGCAGGCCGGGCGCTTCATCGGCCAGCAGACCAGCGCCCGCCCTTCCAGCAAACCCCTGCTGGCGGTGCAGATCGACGACCTGCTCAAGCTTGCCGCGCGCTTCGTCGGCGAGGAGCGCGCCCGGCAAAGCTTCATCCGCTTCGCCTACCGCCAGGGCAAGGGTTTCAACCCCAACCAGAACGCCGACGGCGACTGGATCGAGCACACCGAGCGGCTGCTGGCCGGCGTGCTCGGCACCTCCTCGACCCGCGCCGTGGTCAAGGCTGCCATCGAAGGCCGCGACATGCAGCTCGAGGACGTGGTGCGCATCGCCGACGAAGCCAGCGAGGTGCTGCAGTTCAACCGCGCGCTGCTGCAGGGCGCCATCGAGAACATCAACCAGGGCATCAGCGTGGTCGACCAGAACCTGCGCCTGGTGGCCTGGAACCGGCGTTACCTGGAGCTGTTCAACTACCCCGACGGGCTGATCAGCGTCGGCCGACCGATTGCCGACATCATCCGCTACAACGCCGAGCGCGGCCTGTGCGGCCCGGGCGAGGCCCAGGTGCATGTGGCGCGGCGCCTGCACTGGATGCGCCAGGGCCGGGCCCACTCCTCCGAACGGCTGTTCCCCAATGGCCGGGTGATCGAGCTGATCGGCAACCCGATGCCCGGCGGCGGCTTCGTCATGAGCTTCACCGACATCACCCCGTTCCGCGAGGCCGAGCAAGCCCTGCGCGATTCCAACGAAGGCCTGGAACAACGCGTCGCCGAACGTACCCACGAACTGTCGCAGCTCAACCAGGCGCTGACCGAGGCCAAGAGCCGCGCCGAGGCGGTCAGCCAGTCCAAGACCCGCTTCCTCGCCGCCGTCAGCCACGACCTGATGCAACCGCTCAACGCCGCCCGGCTGTTCTCCGCCGCCTTGTCGCAACAGGCCGAGGCCATGAACGACGAGGCCCGGCAGCTGGTGCAGCACATGGACAGCTCGCTGCGCTCGGCCGAGGAGCTGATCAGCGACCTGCTCGACATCTCGCGCCTGGAGAACGGCAAGGTCACCCCCGACATCAAACCCTTCGCCCTCAACGAGCTGTTCGATACCCTCGGCGCCGAGTTCAAGGTGCTGGCCGCCGAAAAAGGCCTGGAGTTCCGCCTGCGCGGCAGCCGCCTGCGGGTGGACAGCGACATCAAGCTGCTGCGCCGGGTGCTGCAGAACTTCCTCACCAACGCCCTGCGCTACGGCAAGAGCCCGCTGCTGCTGGGCGCACGGCGCCAGGGCGAACGCCTGTGGCTGGAGGTGTGGGACCGCGGCCCGGGCATCGCCGACGACAAGCTGCAGGTGATCTTCCAGGAGTTCAAGCGCCTGGACAGCCACCAGACCCGCGCCGAGAAAGGCCTGGGCCTGGGCCTGGCGATCGCCGACGGCCTGTGCCGGGTGCTCGGGCATTCGCTGGAGGTGCGCTCCTGGCCGGGCAAGGGCAGCGTGTTCCGCGTCAGCGTGCCCATCGCCCACAGCCCCGCGCCCGCGACGCCCGCCCCCGTGGAGCAGGCCGGGCAGCCGCTGGCCGGGCTGCAGGTGCTGTGCGTGGACAACGAGGACAGCATCCTGATCGGCATGAACAGCCTGCTCAGCCGTTGGGGTTGCCAGGTGTGGACGGCGCGTAACCAGACCGAATGCGAGGCCCTGCTCGGCAAGGGCCTGCGCCCGCACCTGGCGCTGGTGGACTACCACCTGGATGACGGCGAGACCGGCACCGGGCTGATGGGCTGGCTACGGACGCGCCTGGGCGAGCCGGTGCCCGGGGTGGTGATCAGCGCTGACGGACGCAACGAGACCATCGCCCTGGTGCATGCCGCGGGCCTGGACTACCTGGCCAAGCCGGTCAAGCCAGCGGCCCTGCGCGCCCTGCTCAATCGGCATCTGAGCCTGGTTCAGTAAGCGCTTCGTCGGCCAGGGCGCGCTCGATCAGCTCGGCGGGCAGGCTCTTGCTGGCCCGGGCACCGAGCAGCTTGAGCTGCTCGCTGCGGCTGACCAGGTTGCCGCGCCCCTCGCACAACTTGTTGCGCGCCGCGGCGTAGGCCTTGTCCACCTGGGCCAGGCGCGCGCCGAGCTCGTCCAGGTCCTGGATGAACAGCACGAACTTGTCGTACAGCCAGCCGGCGCGCTCGGCGATCTCCCGGGCGTTCTGCCCCTGGCGTTCCTGCTTCCACAGGCTGTCGATCACCCGCAGGGTAGCGAGCAGGGTGGTAGGGCTGACGATCACGATCTGCCGGTCGAAGGCCTCCTGGAACAGGTTAGGCTCGGCCTGCAGCGCCGCCGAGAAGGCCGCCTCGATGGGCACGAACAGCAGCACGAAGTCGAGGCTGTGCAAGCCCTCGAGGCGGTTGTAGTCCTTGCTCGACAAGCCCTTGACGTGGTTGCGCAACGACTGCACATGCTGCTTGAGCGCGGCTTCGTCGTTGTTGCCGACGAACTGCTGGTAGGCCGTCAGGCTGACCTTGGCGTCCACCACCACCTGCTTGTCGCCCGGCAGCATGATCAGTACATCGGGCTGGAAGCGCTCGCCGTCGGCGCTGCGCAGGCTGACCTGGGTCTGGTACTCGCGGCCCTTCTCCAGGCCCGCGTGCTCCAGCACCCGCTCCAGGATCAGCTCGCCCCAGTTGCCCTGGGTCTTCTGGCCCTTGAGCGCCTGGGTGAGGTTGGTGGCCTCGTCGGACAGGCGCAGGTTGAGCTGCTGCAGGCGCTCGAGCTCCTTGCCCAGGGAGAAGCGTTCGCGGGCCTCCTGCTGGTAGCTTTCCTCGACGCGCTTCTCGAACGCCTGGATACGCTCCTTGAGCGGATCGAGCAATTGCCCCAGGTGCTGCTGGCTGGTCTGGGCGAAGCGTTGTTCGCGCTCGTCGAAGATCTTGGTGGCCAGGTCGGCGAACTGCGCGCGCAGGGTGTCGCGGGCCTCCTGCAGGTCCTCGAGGCGTTGCTGGTGGCTCTCCTGCTGTTCACGCAGCTCGGCCTCCAGGCGTGCGGTTTGGGCCTCGAGGCGACGCAGCTCGGCCTCGCGGTTGGCGCGCTCGAGGTGCCAGGCATGGGCGGCGTCACGGGCGTTGTCGCGGTCGATCTGCAGCAGTTCCAGTTCACGGCCCTGGGCGGCCAGTTGGGTCTGCTTGACGGTGTTGGCCTCGCTGAGGTCGCTGACCTCGTCGCGGCTGGCCTCCAACTGCGCCTGCAGGCCGGCCTGGGTCAACTGGGCGGCATTCAGGCGCTCCTCGAGCAAAGCCTGCTCGGCCTTGCGCGCGCCCTGGCCGCGCTGCACCTGCATGACCCAGCCCAGGCAGGGCACGGCGCCCGCCACCAAGCCCAGCAGAATGCTGGTCAGATCCACTGTCATGCTTACCCCGATCGAACATTGACGAATGCTGCGCAGCTTATCAGCCTGGTGGCAGGGCTGCCTGGTCAGTGCCCCCTGTAGGAGCGGCCTTGTGCCGCGAAAGGGCCGTGCAACGGCCCCGGGGTTCGGTGTTGACGCAAAGATCGCCGGGGCCGCTGTGCGGCCCTTTCGCGGCACAAGGTCGCTCCTACAGGGGGACGCGAGGATCGATACCCCTAACCACCGAACCACTGGCGCAACAACCGCCGCGCCTCCTGCGAGCCCTGCCCCGCCGCCAGCTCCAACCAGTAGCGGGCCTGCTCCGGCTCCTGGGACTGGCACAACCGGCCATATTCCAACTGGGCCCGCCGATCACCGGCACGGGCCGCCTGGCGCAGCAATTCATGGCCGATACGCCGGTCGCGGGCATTGCCGCAGTCGCGGCAGAGCATCTGCCCCAAGCGGCTCTGGGCCACCACCACGCCCTGGCGCGCGGGCTGCTTGAGCATGCGCCCGGCCAGGTGCTTGACGCTGGGCTTGTCGCCCAGGCGTGGGCTGTCGAGCAGCCACAGGGCCACTTTCAGGGAAAAGCGCTTGGGGGAAGGCAGCGATGGCGAGGCATCAGGACTGGCGAGGTGTTTACCGCGAAGCTTCATGACCAACAGCAAGGGTGACTCGAGAGGCGCGCCACTCTACTCCATTTTTCGTGGTCTGGCCCGGGCGACCTTCGGCTGATCGACATTTTTTTCCATGATTTTTTCTTGACGTTTTCCCAGGGAAAATGCCCATGCCACCTCAATCCACCGATTGTCGGACAATCGATGAAACAGCTGGCACGCCCGTCCTAGAGCAAGCGCCCGGGACAATCCACAGAACCTGTGGATAACTCGGTGGACAACCCCTTGAGGCAGCCCGCAAACCCCTGTGAAATGGGGCTTTCGCTCAAACTGTCGATTTTTTCACCAGCAAAAATTAGTGTTTTTTTTCATTGACTTAAGCCCCCAGTCAAGTCATTGGCGAGCCGTCCACAGGATGTTGCAGGAGGGTTACAACTGTTCAGCCGAGTGTGTACAAGTGCACCAACAAACGGCAGCACGGTGCACGAAAACGGTACAGCCGGGCGATTGCCGGGGCATTTCCCCCTCTTCACAGCAGGCGCGATTGACGACATAATGATCGGCTTCCCGCCAGAATGCCAAAAGCTTGCCAACCCCGAAATGTTCGTGTAGGGTTGCGCCCTGTTAGTACCCAGCTGAAGTCATTCTGGCCACTCAGTCCCCGCAGCCCACCGCTCGACAACGAGCAGGCACTGCCCCATCGGGACCGGCCCATTCGATGATTCACTCGGCAGACCTTGCCCAGCACGAATCACGTTTCAGATTGATCAGGATCTTCCCCGACGCCCAGAACCCTGGTGTCGGTGTGCTGCCTGCCTTCTGTCGTACCTACCAGTCAGCCCAGCGCCCACCTATTGCATGCGCCCCTCTGGCTGCCCTGTTCCAGTCAGGTTCTGCGTCTCCTTAATAAAGACGTCACTGGAACGTTTCTATTGTGCACGGATCAAACACCGTGTCTTACGCAGGAACATCCAACAATATGAGTAACCATCAACAGATCCAGGCTGCCTTTGGCACCCTTTCCCAGGCCTTCGCCCCACTGAAGTGCCTTATCGTTGCCCCACGCAAGGGCAGCTTCAGCTTCACCCTGGTCGACGAGCATGGCATCGCCTGCCACAGCGAGCGGCTCTACCCGGAACAATACAACCGGGCCGAACCGCTGCAGGCAGTGATCGAGCGCACCCGCCAGTCGCTGACCGCATGAACGAATGGCGGGTGATTCACGCCATGAATACGCCATGCAAAACCCAGCCTGAAGGCAATTGGCCTAATCGCCAGCGGGCATATGCCCCGCGCCTTCGGGCTGCAATCGATTTAAAAACAGCCCTTTACACCACAGTTATCACACTACACTTCAACTCGAGCGGCTCCTGCCGCTTCCGGCGGGCCTGACCACTCACCAGCTGCCAAGCTCCAGCGCCCGTCGGCCCTTTCCAGCAGAGGGCATCCAGCAGAGGGCATCATGGGCATCGCTGCGAACGAGTTGAGTCGATATGTGATCCGGCCGACCCTGGTCTACCTGGGTCGTCACTGCGACAGCGCAGAAGCTTTGTTACTGGGCGTTGCCGCAAGCCAGTCTGCGCTGGGGGCCGCCCTGCATGACCGACGCGGCCATGGGCTCTACAGGATCGGTGGGAATCGTCACCGCTGCCTGTGGGACGAATACCTGGCCCGCGACCCCGAACTGGCCAGCCTGGTACGTGGCCTGGCCAGCCAGCACGCCTTCCTGGGCGGCCCGCACCTCGAGCTGACCGTCAACCTGCGCTACGCCACTGCCATCGCCTGGATGCTCATCGAAGAGCAGGCCATGCCGTTGCCGGCGGCCGACGATCTGCTGGGCCTGGCGCGGATCTGGCGGCAGACCTTCCAGCCCCAGGGGCGCCTGCGGGATTTCACTCAGGCCTGGCAACACTGTATCGAGCCAATGCTCACCCCAGCCTCCTGAGCCAACACGTCCTACAACCGGAATAAACGGAATTTTGGTCGGATTGTCCTACAAAACCGCTCTATCTCCTGTGTTTCAGCCTATGGCGCAGCGCGGCATTTGTTGGTAGCTTTTCGCCCCGGAGATCCCAAGGAGTTTTCTAATAATGAAAAAAGTTATGCTCAAAACCTCTCTCGGCATTGCCGTTGCCCTCGCTTCCAGCCAATTGCTCGCCAGCGGCTTTGCCCTGAACGAACAGAGCGTCAGCGGCATGGGGACAGGTTTCGCGGGTCGTTCTTCTTCTGCCGAAGATGCCAGCACCGTGTATGGCAACCCGGCGGGCATGGCCCGCCTGAAGCGCGACCAGATGACCGTCGGTGGTGCCGCGGTCATCGCCAAGTCCGATATTTCCGGACGCGGCAGTAACAAAGGGGGGGAAATGGACGGTGACATGGTGCCCGTGGTCGGCGTGCCGATGGGTTACTACGTCAAGTCCATCGATGACCACTGGAGCGTCGGTTTCGGCGTCTACGTGCCGTTCGGCCTGGTCACCGACTACGGTAGCGACGATGCCGCGCGCTACTGGGGCAAGAAGAGCCATGTCGAGGTCGTGACCTTCCAGCCGACCGTGAGCTATGCGTTCAACGACAAGGTCTCGATCGGCTTCGGCCCGACCATCAACCGCATCAAGGGCGAGCTGGGTTCGAACCTGGCCAGTATCTCGCCGCTGCGTCCGGCTGATGGCGAGGTGAAGATCAAGGGCGACGACACCGCCGTCGGCTACAACATCGGTGTCCTGGTGCAGGCCACCGACCGCACCCGCGTCGGCCTGACCTACCACTCGATGGTCGACTACAAGCTCGAAGGCAAGACCAAGGTCAGCTACCCGCTGCTCGGCCTGGACGGCAACAAGTTCGATGCCACCCTGAAGATCAAGACCCCCGAGTCGGTGGACTTCTCGGTCACCCACGAACTGGACGACCAGTGGACCCTGTACGCAGGCAGCACCTGGACCCGCTGGAGCCGCCTGGAAAACATCACGGTCAACAACGAAGTGCCGGCAGGCCCTGCCGGGCAGTTCAAGACCATCAACGAGGAACAGAACTGGCACGACACCTGGGCTCACGCCATCGGCGCCTCCTACAAGGTGAACAAGGAGTGGGTCCTGCGCACCGGTTTCTCGGTTGACCAGTCGCCGACCAACAACACCAACCGCTCCCCGCGCATCCCTACTGGTGATCGCAAGATTTTCAGCATCGGTGCCGGCTGGAGCCCGACCGACGACATGACCATCGACGTGGCCTACTCCTACCTGTGGGAAGAAGACACCAAGGTCAACAACCAGCCGCACAGCGCGACGGAAGCTGGCCTCAAGGGCAGCTACCAGGCCAAGTACGAAAACAGCGCCCACGGCGTTGGTGCTTCGCTGACCTACCGCTTCTGAGTGGCACCCGCTGCATGAAAAAACCGCCCTTGTGGCGGTTTTTTCATGCTACACCCAACATTGCTCGCCCAGGCATCGCCGCGCACCCGCACGTTGGTCGTCAGGGCAAAGCGGCCGACCAGGCACAGGTGGACATCCATGGACTCGGTCTGGGCGTAGGCCTGACGTTATACTTACACAGGAGCAGATACCCCCTCAGACCAAAGCAATATTGTCGCGCGATGCCAGCTATACCGAGATGTGACCTCACCATCCCACAATCAAACATCGCCAACGCCAATCAATTAAACCGTTAAATTTTCACCGAAATTATCCGGAGTAGTTGCTGATTCTCCACCCGTATCACGAAGAATCGTCGTCAACTCTACAGGCTGAGCTATTTCCCCTGTTCGATCCGAAACGCCAAAACCTGGATAGTATTTTTTGTTATTTTTGAATGCAACAATCCTCGCAGGAATCGCTAGTGCATTCATCATGATCACACCTCGTGCAGTCATACCTTTCTGCGCTTTATCACGATTTGTTCCAGGATAGGCCGATTTAGGCGCCACGCCGGAAAGTACAGCAAACGAAACTACATCAGTGGCTCCTGTATAAATAGTCACCCCGGCCTGAAGAGCTATCTGCGAAATTGTTGGCGCATTATCTCCCCCCTTTGCTCGCGCGATCGTCATATTGATAGCCGCCGCCCCTTCTGCCAGCGTCAGCGGACTCAGCACTCCACCAACCGTCGCAGCAGCTTTGGCCGCAAAGATAAACCCATCAATACGCCCATTACGATCCTCGCGATTGATCGGATCCCCACTGCAATATGCATATGCATTGATACCGCCATCTCCAAACGGACTCAGCCGATCAGGAGAGTGGAATCGTTTCAATAAAGGATCATAAGTCCGGTGCCCATTCCCCGGAGAATAGTTACCCGTCAGCACCTCACAAGGCATCCCACAATAGGCCAATCGGGGGCCGGCAACCTGCGGCAACGCGCCATAGGGTGTATAGCGCCTGCCCACCTGGCCATCACCAAGCACCGATTGCTGCCAGTCACACATTGCAAGATAGGTAGTCGACATGTCAGACCCAACCGAGCGGTAGATGCCGACAACCTAACATCTGCTCGACCAGCGAATAACTGGCAAAAATGCCAGGTACCCCCTCAAGGCTGCGAAGCAATCGCCTTGTCGATCGCCGCCCTGAACGCCGGATCATCCGGCTTGGTCAGGCTGGAGAAGTTGCCGATCACCTTGCCCTTGCGGTCCACCACATACTTGTAGAAATTCCACTTCGGCGCGCTGCTCTGCCGGGCCAGCTCGACGAACAGCGGGATCGCGTCCTTGCCGCGCACCGGCTGGGCCTTGGTCATGGTGAAGGTCACGCCGTAGTTGGCGTAACAGACCTTGGCGGTCTTGTCGCTGTCGGCGTCTTCCTGCTTGAAGTCGTTGGACGGCACGCCGAGCATTTCCAGGCCCTGTTCGTGGTAGTCCTTGTAGGTCGCCTCGAGTCCTTCGAACTGCGGGGCGAAGCCGCAGTAGCTGGCGGTGTTGATCACCACCAGCGGCTTGCCGGCGAAGCGCTGGCACAGGTCGATCTGCTCCTTGCCACGCAGCTCCGGCAGGCTGCCCTGGAGCAGTGCCGGGCAGTCGGCTGCCCAGCTCGAAGTGGCGGCGGCCAGGGCCAGCAGGGGGAGGGTCAGCCAGCGGGCATGCATGATAGCGGTCTCCTGCACATGATTCCTTGAATGTGCAGGGTAGCGCTTAACACAGGCTCATGCCCAACTGCATCAACGCCAGCCCGCCCTTGTGCCAGCCCCACCACACCAACGCCAGCACCAGCACGGCGGCGACCAGCATCAGGCCACGCCCGAGCAGGCGGTTCATGCGGCCTGGGCCTGCAGACGGGCGACCGGGCGTTCACGCACTGGCCAGTTGAGGGCCGCGGCCAGCAGGCTGAGCAGGATCGAGATCTGCCATACCAGGTCGTAGCTGCCGGTCTGGTCATAGACCACCCCGCCCAGCCAGCCACCCAGGAACGCGCCCAACTGGTGGAACAGGAACACAATGCCGCCGAGCATCGACAGGTTGCGCACGCCAAACAGCGTGGCCACGGTGCCATTGGTCAGCGGCACCGTGGACAGCCACAGCAGGCCCATGGCAATGCCGAACAGGTAGGCGCTGAACTGGGTCACCGGCGCCCAGAGGAACAGCACGATGACCACGGCGCGCAGCAGGTACAGGCCGGTCAGCAGGCGCGGCTTGGACATGCGCCCGCCGAGCCAGCCGGCGGTATAGGTGCCGACGATATTGAACAGGCCGACCAGCGCCAGCACGGTGGTGCCGGTGATCGCCGGCAGGTGCTGGTCGACCAGGTAGGCCGGCAGGTGCACGCCGATGAACACCACCTGGAAGCCGCAGACGAAAAAGCCCAGCGCCAACAGCCAGAAGCCGGAGTGCGAACAGGCCTCGCGCAGCGCCTGGCCGAGGCTCTGCTCGGCGCCATGGCTGGGCAGCGGTCGATCACGCAGCATACCTACGAACGGCACGATCAGCGCCACCATCAGGCCCAGCACCAGCAAGGCCGCCGACCAGCCCAGCCACTGGATCAGGCCGAGGGTGCCGGGGAGCATGGCGAACTGGCCGAAGGAGCCGGCGGCGCTGGCGATGCCCATGGCCATGCTGCGTTTCTCCGGCGGCACGGCGCGCCCGACCACGCCAAGGATCACCGAGAACGAAGTGCCGGACAGGCCGATGCCGATCAGCAGGCCGGCACTCAGCGACAGCGACCAGGCCGAGTCGGCCATGCCCATCATCACCAGTCCGGCGGTGTAGAGGATGCCGCCGATCACCACCACCTTGGCCGCGCCCAGACGGTCGGCCAGGGCGCCGGTGAACGGCTGGGCCAGGCCCCAGATCAGGTTCTGCAGGGCGATGGCGAAGGCGAACACCTCACGACCCCAGCCGAATTCGGCACTCATCGGCGCCAGGAACAGGCCGAAACCATGTCGCACCCCCAGCGACAACGCCAGGATCAGCGCCGCCCCCACAAGTACCCAACCGCTGCTCCGCCAAAGGGAAGTCATTGTCGTTGTCTCCAGCCCATCGCAAGGTTGATACGGGTATATACCCGCTTTCTATCGTGGTCGTTCAGGCAAGCTGCTCCAGCAAGCGCACCAACTCGTCACGCTGGCTTTCACCCAGTCGCTCCACCAACTGCCTCTGAGCCTGCTGCCAGGCCGGGTAGGCGGCGTCCAGGCGCGCCCTGCCCGCTTCGCTCAGCAGCACCACGCGGTTACGCTGGTCGTCGCCGTCGGCAAGACGCACCAGGCCATCGGCCTCGAGCACCTTGAGGTTGCGGCCCAGGGTGCTACGCTCCAGGCCCATGGCCTCGGCCAGGCAGGTGATGCTGGGGCGATCGAGGCGCTGCACATGGCGCAGCAGGGAAAACTGGGCGACATTGATGCCGAAGCCGGCAAGCGCCTCGTCGTAATGCCGGCTCACCCCACGGGCGGCGCGACGCAGATGGGTGCAGATGCATTCACTGGTCAGCATGGTTACGTGTATATACCCGCATTATGGATGTTGCAAGAAATTTCACGGTATCGGTTTAGGTAGCAGGCGCTGGCGGATCGGCTCGAACTCGGCCGTGGCCTTGCGCGGCAAAGGGTCCGGCGCGGCGTTTTCGATGGCTTGCCAATAACGCCACGGCACCTTGGCCGATCCCAGTTCGTAGTCCATGCCATCCCAACTGTCCTCGCGGAAGCTGTAGAAGGCCCAATGCAATTGCTGGCGATCCAGCACCGCGAGCACATCCTCCAGGTATTGTCGGCACCCGGGCAACCGACGCATGCAGCCAAACTCCCCCACCACAAGGCGCGAACGCGGCAACTTGATCGAATCGGCCCAATCCACCGGCTGTTGCAGATAGCGGGCGACCTGCTCGGCATCCCACTGCCGGGTCTGCCCGGCAAACGGCACAGGCCCCGGATAGGCGAAAGGTTGCTCGCGAGCAAGATTAGGCGCACTGGTGGCGGCATAGGGTTCGTACATGTGCACGCTGTACAGCACACGCTCATCCGCCAACGCCTTGGGCCAGTAGCCGAAGGCATCGGCGGCGGCGTACCAGCCGGCATCGACCATGACCGGCGTCTTGCCGTCGACCTTGCGGATCGCCGCCAGCAACTGCCGATAGAGCGCCGGCAGGTCACGCGCCCCGCCCTGCTCGCGGGCGTACCACTGCTTCATCCGATCGAGGTCGGCGTGCTCGGCCAGGTTTCCCTGTTTCTCTGGAGCGGGCTCGTTGATGAGGTTGTACGCGGCAACAGCCGGGTGGTCCTTGAGGGCCTGGGCAACGTCTCGCCAGAAACGGGCGGACTGGGTCCAGTAACGCTTGTCCTGCCAAAGCCTGTCGTCGAAGCGGTTCTGGTTGTTCTGCGCCCAGCGCATGCCGGGGAGCGACAGCGGCGTGATGACCACCTTGAGGCCGGCGGCGTGGGCGCGGTCCAGCACCGCGATGAGCTGCTTCAGGTCGGCGTCGGCCAGGCCCTGGTAATCGTCGGCGTTGCCCAGCAGGAAGTCGCGTTCGGCCGGGTGCCATTTATCGTAGGAGAGGCGTACCCAGCTGGCGCCGTAGCCTTTCAGCGCATCGAAGTAGGCCTGGTCCGGGGGCAGGCGGTTGAAGCTGTTGCCGCCGTGGCGGGGGGTGTTCCAGAAATCGATCAGGTCGGCGGCGGTGGCGGGTATGGCGGCAAGGGCCAGCAGGCTGGCGAGTATCCAGGGGTGCATGGCGGGGGCTCCTGATATTTGGAGGGGCGAACGAGGATAGCCGCATTACGTGGGGATGGTTTCCGAGATCCATGCAGGACACGTCCGCTTTCTGTAGGAGCGGCCTTGTGCCGCGAAAGGGCCGCAAAGCGGCCCCGGCGATCATTGCATTAACGCTGAAATCCTGGGGTCGCTAGGCGGCCCTTTCGCGGCACAAGGCCGCTCCTACACAGGGGAACGTGTCGGCCTGAAGCTATGCGCGTAGTGCCAGGGTAATTACCACCGTCAATTCCAGCAGTTCCAACAGCGCCCCGGCCGTGTCCCCTGTGGTTCCACCCAAGCGACGGCACATCAGCTTACGCAGCCACACGAATACCACCAACGCCGCCAGCAGTGGCCACAGCACCGCCCAGCCTCCCAGCGCCAGTCCGGCCAGCGCAGAAACCAACAATACCCAGATCGCGCCGCGCCGGGGCAGGTGTTCGGCCAGGGCCGCACCCAACCCACCCGCACGCACGTAAGGCGTGCCGAGAAACAGCCCAAGCATCGCCGCCCTTCCCACCACCGGCGCCAGTACCAGCAGGCCGCCAGCGCCCCGCTCGACCAGCACCCAGAGGGCACAGAACTTCAGCAGCAGCACCAGCACCAGCGTGACCACGGCAATCGGCCCGCTGCGCGGGTCCTTCATGATCTGCAAAGTGCGCTCGCGATCACCGAAGCCCCCCAGCCATGCGTCGGCGCTGTCAGCCAGGCCGTCCAGGTGCAGCCCGCCGCTGAGCAGCACCCACAGCGCCAGCAGCAAGGCCGCGTGCAAGGGCGCCGCGGTGCCTTGCAGCAGATGGCTGGCCAGCCACAACAACAGGCCGAACAGCAGCCCCACCAGCGGATAGCACAGCAGCGAACGCCCCATCTCGCGAGGCTCCGGCATGCCCGGCAAGCGTACCGGCAAGCTACTGAGGAACTGCAGGGCGATCCAGAACGGCAGCATCTCAACCCACCTCGCGCATCTGGCCGTCGTTCTCCAGCATCAGGCGAGCCAGCATGCCATGCCCGACCTCGACCTGAAGCAATTGCTCACGCGGCAAGCCACGTGCCCGCGCCAGGAGAAGACGCATCACCCCGCCATGGGTGACCATCAGCACGCGCTTGCCTGCGTACGCACGGCGCATGCCCTCGACCGCCGCCAGCACCCGTTCGGCAAAGGCCAGCACCGACTCGCCGCCCGGCGGGGTGAACGCATACGGGTCATTCCAGAACTGCCCCAGGGCATCGGCGTCAACCTGCATGATCTGCGCGGCGCTTTGCCCTTCCCACTCGCCGAAGTGCAGCTCGCGCACACCGGCCTCGCGCAGCACCGGCAAGTTCAGGCGCGCACCCAGCTCATCGGCGAACGCCGCACAGCGCTGCAACGGCGAACTGACCAGCACATCCCAAGGGCCGGCCTCGGCGACAGCCTGGCGCATCTGCGCCCAGCCAGTCTCGGTCAGGGCGTCGTCGAGGCTGCCGCGCAAGCCGCCACCCAGTTCCGTCTCGCCATGGCGCAGCAGTTCGAGGATCATGCCGGGCGATCCGCCACCGCCGCCTCGGCGAAGGTCGCCATCTGTCCGTGCAGGGCGCAGGCCAGGCGGATCAGCGGCACCGCCAGCGCCGCGCCGCTGCCCTCGCCCAGGCGCAGCCCCAGGACCAGCAGCGGCTCGGCCTCCAGGGCCGCCAGCAGGACCTTGTGCCCCGGCTCGGCGCCCTGGTGGGCGAACAGCAACCACGGCAGGCACTGTGGATTGAGGCGTACCGCCACCAGGGCGGCGACACTGCAGATGAAGCCATCGACCAGCACTGCCACGCCATGCTGGGCGCACGCCAGGTAGGCACCGGCCAGGGCGGCGATCTCGAAGCCGCCGACACAGGCCAGCGCCTGCAGCGGCTGGTCGGCGCGCAGGCCGTGCAGCACCAAGGCACGTTCGATCACTTCGGCCTTGTGCCGCACGCCGGCGCTGTCCAGGCCGGTGCCCGGCCCGCTCAGCTCACGCGCCGGGCAGCCCAGCAACGTACTGGCCAGCGCCGCCGCTGCGGTGGTGTTGCCGATGCCCATTTCGCCGCCGATGAACAACTGGGTGTCGTTATCGAGTGCGCGCAGGGCACTGTCGCGCCCCGCCTGCAACGCCGCCGCCAATTGCGCGTCGGTCATCGCCGGCTGACGGGCGAAGTTGGCGGTGCCGGGCCCGAGGTTCAGGTGATGGACACCGGGCAGTTGCAGGGTCGGGTCGATGGTACCGAGGTCGACCACCTCCAGTTGAGCATCCAGTTGGCGCGCCAGCACGCTGATCGCCGCGCCACCGCCGACGAAGTTGCGCAGCATCTGCCCGGTCACCGCCTGTGGATAGGCGGAGATGCCCTCCTCCACCACGCCATGGTCACCGGCAAAGACCGTGATGGCGATGCGTTCCAGGCTGGGACGCTCGCGCCCTTGCAGGCCGGCCAGGCGGATTGCAAGGTCTTCGAGCTGGCCGAGGGAGCCGGCCGGCTTGGTCAGTTGCTGCTGACGGGCGCGGGCCTGGTCCATGGCGGCGGTGTCGAGGGGTTGGCAGGCATCACGCCACCACATCTGGGTCATAGGGCAGGTCCTTTGAGCATGAGAGGGAGGCCGGCCACGGTCAACACCACGCGCTGGCAGCGTTCGGCCACAGCCTGGTGCAGCGTGCCCGCCAGGTCGACGTAGCGACGGGTCAGTTTTCCCATGGGCACCACGCCCAGGCCGGTTTCGTTGCTGACCAGGATGACGGTGCCCGGCAACTGCGCCAGGCACTCGAGCAGTGCGTCGCGCTCCTGCGCCAAGCGCAGGTCATCCTCGAGCATCAGCAGGTTGGTCAGCCACAGGGTCAGGCAGTCCACTAGCAGACAGCGTCCTTCGGCGGCTTCGGCACGCAGTACATCAGCCAGCGCCACGGGCTCCTCCACCAGCCCCCAATGGGCCGGACGGCGCTCGCGGTGCAGGCGCACGCGTTCATTCATCTCGCCATCCAGCGGCCGGCTGGTGGCGATGTAGGTCACCGACAGGCCGCTGGCCTCGGCCAGTTGCTCGGCCAGGCGGCTCTTGCCCGAACGGGCGCCGCCGAGGATCAGGTTGCGCATGTCAGACGACTCCACACAGTTGGCGCAGGCGCGCGGTGTCCAGGTGCTGCTCGACCAGGTCGGCCAGGCGCTCGATATCGCGTTCGCGCAGGGCCTCGTAGTCGATGGGCTGCACATCGGCCAAACCTGCCCAGCGCAGCAGCGCGGCGCACGACTGGCTGCCCTCGAACAGGCCATGCAGGTAGGTGGCGAGGATCTGTCCGTCGGCGCTTATGGCGCCGTCGGCACGGCCATCGGCCAGTTGCACCGCCGGACGCTCCAGCGCCGGCCCCTGAGTGACACCGGCATGGATCTCGTAACCCGACACCGGGCTCTGTTCGAGGTACAGCGTGCCTGTGACATTGCGCAGTTGCTTCTCGGCCTCCAGCACGGTGCTGTAGGCCAGCAGGCCGAGGCCCGCACTGGAGCCGGCGGGCCCTTCCAGGCCCAGTGGGTCATGCACCTGCTCGCCGAGCATCTGCAGGCCGCCGCAAATGCCGATGAGCTTGCCGCCGTAGCGCAGGTGCCGGGCGATGGCGGTGTCCCAGCCACGCTCGCGCAGTTGCGCCAGGTCGCCGCGCACGCTCTTGGAGCCTGGCAGGATGATCAGGTCGGCGGGCGGGATCGGCTGGCCCGGGCCGATGAACTGCAGGTCCACCTGCGGATGCAGGCGCAGCGGGTCGAAGTCGGTGTGGTTGCTGATCCGCGGCAGCACCGGGACGATCACCTTGAGCACGCGCTCGCCCTTCGTCCCCTGGCGGGTATCGATACCGTCCTCGGCCTCCAGGTGCAGGTCGGTGACATAGGGCAGCACCCCCAGCACTGGCTTGCCGGTGCGCTGCTCCAGCCAGTCCAGGCCCGGTTGCAGCAAGGCGATGTCGCCACGGAAACGGTTGATGACAAAGCCCTTGACCCGCGCCTGTTCGCTTGCCGACAGCAGCTCCAGGGTGCCGACCAGGTGGGCGAACACGCCGCCCCGGTTGATATCGGCCACCAGGATCACCGGGCAGTCGACCGCCTCGGCGAAGCCCATGTTGGCGATATCGCCGGCCCGCAGGTTGATCTCCGCCGGGGAGCCGGCACCTTCGACCATCACTACCGGATAGGCTGCGCTCAGGCGCTCGTGGGACGCCAGCACCGCCTGCATGGCGATGGCCTTGTAGTCGTGGTAGGCGACGGCGTTCATGCTGGTCACCGCGCGGCCATGGACGATCACCTGGGCACCAGTATCGCTGTTGGGCTTGAGCAGCACCGGGTTCATGTCGGTGTGCGGCGCCAGCCGGCAGGCCTGGGCCTGCACCGCCTGGGCGCGGCCGATCTCGCCGCCGTCGGCGGTCACGGCGCTGTTGAGGGCCATGTTCTGCGGCTTGAACGGCACCACGGCAACGCCCTGGCGCAGCAGCCAGCGGCACAGGGCGGTGACCAGCGTGCTCTTGCCGGCATCGGAGGTGGTGCCTTGCACCATGAGGGTGGTCATGCCGATTCCTTCTGGTAGTCCGCCAGGGCCTGGGCCAGACGTTGTTCGTCCGCCGACGTGGCAGGCAGGCCGAAACGCAGCGCGGGCGGCTGCTCGAACAAGCGCACCAGGATGCCACGGCGGGCGAGAAATTCATGCAGGTGCGCGGCACGCTCATCACGCACGTACTGGAACAGGTCGCAGCCACCGCTGGGTGGCAGGCCTGCACCATCAAGCAAGGTGGCCATACGCTGGCTGGCCTGGGCGCAACGGGCAATTTGTGCCTGGTGCGCCGCGTCGTCGGCAAAACACGCCTGCCCCAGCTCACGGGTCGGGCCGCTGACGGTCCAGGGCCCGAGTGCCTCGGCCAGGCGTCGCAGCACATCCACCTGGGCGACGACAAACCCCAGCCGCACGCCGGCCAGGCCGAAGAACTTGCCGAACGAGCGCAACACGATCAAGCCCGGTTGCCCGGCCTGATCGACCACACTGTGTTCGGGCGTGTTGTCCATGAAGGCTTCGTCCACCAGCAGCCAGCTACCGCGCTCGGCCAGGCGCGTATGCCAGGCCAGCAGGCGTTCGCGGGTCACCCGGCGGCCAGTGGGGTTGTTGGGGTTGACCAGCACCAGCACGTCGAGGCTGTCGAGCACGTCCTCGACCTCGGTCTCGTCCAGTTCGACCAGCGTGTGCCCTGCCCGTGCCCAGGCATGCGGATGCTCGGCATAGCACGGCGACAGGACCCCGACCCGCCCGACCGGGCGCAAGTACGGCAAGGCCTGGATCGCCGCCTGGGAACCGGCCACCGCCAGCAACGGCTGCGCGCCGTAGTACTGCCGCGCCGCCGCCTCCAGGCCATCCTCGGTCTCCGGCAGGCGGGCCCAGGCCTCCAGCGGAATCGGCGGTATCGGGTAAGGCCATGGCGCGATACCGCTGGACAGGTCGAGCCACTGCTCCCGAGGGATGGCGTACTGTTTCACCGCCCGCAGCAGGCGGCCACCGTGTTCAAGCATTCAGATAGGCTCCCACGCAGATCAACAGCACCCACAGCCACACGCCGCGCTGCACCAGGCTCCAGCCGCGCTCGATGGCATCGGCGTCGGCCATTGACCCTTCACCCAGGCGCGGCCGTTCGTG
Source organism: Mitsuaria sp. RG (assembly GCF_028369275.1). NCBI lineage: Bacteria > Pseudomonadati > Pseudomonadota > Betaproteobacteria > Burkholderiales > Sphaerotilaceae > Roseateles > Mitsuaria sp. RG. The sequence continues at coordinate 49,313 of NZ_JAQMYQ010000003.1, read as the reverse complement.
CAACTCGCCGTGATACACCGCCGGGCCGCCCAGCTCCACGCCCAGCGCACCGGCCCCCGCCGCCATCACCGGGCCGGCGTTCGGGCTGTCCCACAGCGGCGCCTGGCTGCGCCAGCAGGCCAGGGCCAGGCGGGTCTTGCCCAGCAGCGCGTAGGTCAGCGCCACCAGCCTGGCGGGAATATAGTTCAGGCCATCGTCGATGCGCGCCGCGCACCAGCCAAAGCGCTCGAAGCGCTCGTTGCGATAGCCCCACATCGCGTCCAGGGTATTGCTCAGGCGATACAGCACCACCCCCGGCGCGCCGGCCACGACGAACCAGAACAGCGCGGCGAACACCGCGTCGCTGCCGTTCTCCAACACCGACTCAGTAGCCGCCCGGGCCACGGCGGGCTCGTCCAGCTCGCGGGTCTCGCGGCTGACCAGGTAACCGACGCGCCGCCGCGCCTCGGCCAGGTCGCCCTGGCGCAGCGCCTGGGCCACCGGCAGCACATGCTCGCCCAGGCTGCGCAGGCCCAAGGCGCAGTACAGCGCCAGCACATCCACCAGCCAGCCGATATACGGCAGCCACGACAGGATCAGCGCCAGCAGAGTCAGCGGCACCACGGCCAGGAACCACGCGGTAACGCCATGGCTGCGCCAGCCGCGCCCGCCGGCGTTGAAACGTTGTTCCAGGCGCGAGGCGAAGTTGCCGAAACCCACCAGCGGATGACGTCGACGCGGCTCGCCCAGCAGCGCATCCAGGGCCACGCCCGCCACGGTCAGCAAGGCCACGCTCATGGACGCTCTCCCCAATGGTTTTCGTACAGCATCTCGCTCAACGGTCGTTGCTCGGCCCAGTCTTCCAGTACCAACATCGGTGCCGGATAGAACTCGGTCACCGGCCCCAGGCACAGCACCGCCATGGGCTTGGCGCCGGCGGGCATGCCCAGCAGCTCGGCCAGGGCCTCGGGGTCGAACAGCGACACCCAGCCCATGCCCAGCCCTTCGGCACGCGCCGCCAGCCACAGGTTCTGGATGGCGCAGGCCAGTGAGGCCAGGTCCATCTCGGGCAAGGTGCGGCGACCAAAGACGTGCGCCTCGCGCTTGTCCATCAACGCCGCCACCAGCACTTCGGCGCAGTCGTTGATGCCTTCGACCTTGAGCTTCATGAATTCATCGGAGCGCTCGCCCAGGGCCTCGGCGGTGCGTACCCGCTCCTGCTCCACCAGCGCCTGGATCCGCTCGCGCAATGCACGCTGGCTGATCCGGATGAAGCGCCACGGCTGCATCAGGCCCACGCTGGGTGCCTGATGGGCGGCGGCGAGCAGGCGCCCCAGCAACTCGGGGGCCACCTCGCCCCCGGCGAAATGGCGCATGTCGCGGCGTTCGCCAATGGCCCGGTAGATGGCCTGGCGTTCGGCTTCACTGTAGGCGTGTCGGCTCATGGTCGCAGCAGCGCCGCCGCCGCATCGGGGTTGGAGGGGAAATAGAAGTGCACGTAGGAGGCGGTCAGGCGCCCCAGGCGATAGACCGCCTCGTTGCCCCGCCCACCGTTGGGGCTCAGGCCACGGGCGATCGGCGCCAGCTCGGTGCTGGTCAGCGAATGGTGGTAGGTGTGGCCACGCAGGGTGCCTTCAGGCAGTTCGACCGCCTGCAGGGCCAGGGCCGCCAGGCGCTTCTGCATGGTTGCCTCGCCCGGCAGCAGGCCCAGCAGCGCGGCGCGCTCGCCCGCCACGTCGGTCAGTGCGTCGAGCAGGTAGAGCATGCCACCGCACTCGGCCAGCAGCGGCTTGCCGGCGGCATGATGGGCGCGGATCGCCTCCAGCATCGGCGCGTTGGCGGCCAGGGCCTGGTGATGCAGCTCAGGGTAGCCGCCGGGCAGGTAGAGGCTGTCCACCACGGGAAGCTCGCGATCATGCACCGGCGAGAAGAACTCCAGCTGCGCACCGAGGCCGCGCAGCAGGTCGAGGTTGGCACCGTAGGTGAACGCAAAGGCTTCGTCGCGGGCCACGCCGATGCGCACCCCGGTCAGCGACGAGGTCACGCTCACCGGCTCAGGCCCGGCAAAACTGACCGGTGGCGGCAACGCGGCATCGCAGCTGGCACCGAGCGCTTCGGCGGCAGCGTCCAGTCGAGCATCCAGATCGTTCAACTCGCTGGCCTGGACCAGGCCGAGGTGGCGGCTGGGCAGCTCGATGCCGCGCTCGCGGGACAACCCGCCGTACCAGCGCAGGCCTTCGGTCAGGCTGCCTTCGAGCAGTTGCGCATGGCGCAGGCTGCCGACCCGGTTGGCCAGCACCCCGGCGAACGGCAGGTCGGGCTGGTAGCGCGCCAGGCCCAGGGCCAGGGCGCCGAAGGTCTGGGCCATGGCCGTGCCGTCAATCACCGCCAGCACCGGCACGCCGAAGTGGCGTGCCAGGTCGGCGCTTGACGGGGTACCGTCGAACAGGCCCATCACGCCTTCGATCAGGATCAGGTCGGCCTCGCCCGCCGCTTCCCACAACAGGCGACGACTTTCCTCGGCGCCAATCATCCACAGGTCGAGCTGGTAGACCGGCGCGCCGCTGGCGCGCTCCAGGATCATCGGATCGAGAAAGTCAGGCCCGCACTTGAACACCCGCACCTTACGCCCGAGGTTGCGGTGCAGGCGAGCCAGGGCGGCGGTGACCGTGGTCTTGCCTTGGCCCGAGGCCGGGGCCGCGATCAGCACGGCGGGACACTGGCGCGACTCACTCACAGTTCGACGCCCTTCTGCGCGCGGATACCGGCCTGGAAGGCGTGCTTGAGCATGCCCATCTCGGTGACGGTGTCGGCCAGTTCGATCATTTCCGGCTTGGCGGCGCGACCGGTGACGATCACATGCTGCATCGGTGGACGGGCCTGGATATCCGAAAGCACCTGATCGAGGTCCAGGTAGCCATGTTTGAGGGCGATATTCAGCTCATCGAGCACGACGAACTGGATCGACGGGTCCTGCAGCAACTGCCGCGACACCGCCCAGGCGGCTTCGGCGGCGGCGATGTCACGCTGACGGTCCTGGGTTTCCCAGGTAAAGCCCTCGCCCATCACGTGGTAGCGCACCTGCTCGGGGAAACGACGGAAGAACAGCTCCTCGCCGGTACTGTTGCGGCCCTTGATGAACTGCACCACGCCGCATTGCATGCCGTGGCCCAGGGCGCGGGCGAGCATGCCGAAGGCCGAGCTGCTCTTGCCCTTGCCATTGCCGGTCAGCACCAGCAGCAGGCCGCATTCGTTGGGGGAATTGGCGATGCGCTCGTCGATGATCGCCTTCTTGCGCTGCATGCGCGCCAGGTGACGTTCGTCGCGTTCGATGGATTCGCTCATCAGGGGTCTCCGCAGGCTGTCGCGGCGGCGGCGACAGATAAAAGGCAGGCAGACGAGGAGCGCGCAGGGGGCATGGCAACGGCCACATCGCACCGCGCATCACCCTCCGTGATGCCGTTTGGCAGTGACAGGCCGGTCTCCGGGCTCATGAGCGGGCGCAGGCCCTGGCCACGCGCCTTCCCGGACTTGGAAATCCAGTGGCCTTGCGTAACCGTCGACTCATCTACCGTTGCGGGGGCAGCGCCGGGCTCGCGCCTGCTGGCGCCCACCGGCTTCCCAGTTTCACCCTGCCGAACCGCGGCTCGCAGGGCACCTGAAACACGCCGCGAAGGTTAGAGGGTTGAATCGGGAGCGTCAATCGAACGAGGGCCGATCTGGCCTGGATCAATGGCCGATCCGCCAGCTTGTGCCACACTCAAAGCAGTGATATCACATAGCCACCACTTTATCGGCTGACCTCGATCACAATGACAAGGAGAGCGCAGCATGCAAGGCCTGATCATCAACAACCCGCGCCTGGAGTTCCTGCGCCCGGCCCTGGAACGCTGGGTCGACTGCATCGACCGCTTCAACCAGCTGCAGGGCGACAACGAGGCACCCTACTGGCACGGCACCGTCGCCAACGTCGGCCTGCTCGCCGCCGCCGCCTGGCAGGGTGAGCTGGTGGCGCTGGAACGGCACATGAGCAAGAAGCAGCGCGACGAGGGTGAGCGCGATGGGCGCTGCGACCTGTCGATCAGCAGCGCCGAGGAGTCGCTGTACCTGCACGCCGGCCAGCGCTGGCCACGCATCGCCCGCCTCGACCTGACAGCAGCCCTGCAGGAAACCGCCGCCCTGGCCAAGCCGATCGCCTATGGCAGCCAGCTCAAGGCCGGGGCGCTGTTCGTCACGCCATGGAAGGCCGGCCAGCATGCCAGCCCCGAGGAACTGCAGGACCTGGTGGACGACCTGCAAAAGCACACGGCCTGCGCGATAGCCTGGTACTTCCCGTATGCCTACCGCAAGCTGCATAACGAACTGGGACAGTACTATCCCGGGGTGGCATTGCTGCTCAAGCAGGCTTGATCGGCGCCGCCTCAGTTGGCAGCGGCAGCCGGCGGGTCGACGGGAAAGAAACGCTCTGCCAGCCCAGGCGTCCTGAATCGCACCTTGTAGGCCTGTTCGTCGAACAACAGGCCTGTGCGCAGATCGTAGACCGGCCCGACAGCAGGCTTGGGCACCTGCTGGAGCGTGACATGGACGAAGCGATAGTGCTCACCGTAGACCTGCTCCAGGTTGTCGATCCGGAAGTAGTGGCCCGGCAGGAACAGGGTCTCCCCTTCGTCCCAGTAAAGCGAGAATGCGCTGATCGGCGTGCCCTCCTGGTAACGCCCCAGGGGCAGCTCGAACACCACCGACGTGTCGTCGAACACCCCCGGCAGGTGACCGGGTGCATTGACCGAAGGTTGCGAGGCGAACTCGGCGACCTTGTAGGGATTCTCGGTAAACGAGGTCAGGTCGGTATTGACCAGCACATCGCCAACCCGTATCCGGCCATTGCGATAGTGTTCGCCACTGGTGCCACGCGAAGCATGCCCGCCACGATACAGGCTCACCTCACTGCTCTCGGGCAGTTGCTCCAGGGTATCGGCCAGCTTGGCGATGTAGTCATCCTCGTCGCCATAGCGGTACGTGCCTGAGCGGAACACATCGTTCACCCTCGACTCGTCGCTGGTGTAGTACTCGATCAACGAATTGAAGTACTCGCGATCGTAACGGTAGGAATACTGGACAACGCCCTCCATCCGCACGCAATCCAGGCCATGCTCGTCCAGCTCGGGAACCTGGTCGCGCGCCAGGCGTGGAATAGGCTGGGGCTCCAGCAATGCCTTCTGGCGGTGCAAGGCATTGGCGGAAAACGCCTTGGCCCGCGCGTCATCCACCACCACGTGGCGGTTCCAGAAGCGCGAGGTGGCGCTGGGCATGCCTTCGACGACGGGAGGCGCGCCACCGGCCAGCCGCGGCGGCACCAGCAGCTCCCATTCGTTACCGTCGTTCAGGCGCACCGGGTACAGGGGGCCAAAGGCAAAGGGATTATGCGCGGGCACCACCTGCCAGACCCGCAGCTCATGGTTGTAGCGCACCCGGTAGGACAGGCCGTTGAGCATGATCCAACAGCTGCCGTGCGCATCGACCCTGATACCCCGCAAGCGCCCGCTGCCTTGCAACTCCCCCCTCGGCAACACGTTGCTCTCTCGTCCTTCCACCGGCAGCGTGGCGGTCTGCGCCACCTGCCAGCGCTCCAGGTGCACATCCATCTCGCCGGCCGGCGTTTCATAGGCCAGTGAGGCAAAGCTCGACTGAAACCCCAGATCGACCATGTTCAAGGCGGCGAACAGGCTGTCGAGCATGGCATCGCGCAGGGCGCTCTTGCGGCTCTGCTCATCCGCGGCATGCAACGCCGCATCGATGTCCAGGCCCACCTTGCCCAGGCTTGCCCCCAGCAGCATCAGGGTCATTGGCCAACCGAGCGGGGCAAAGCCGCCGAACACCTTGATGAATACCGACAGGTAACCGCTCCACATCGCCTTGCGCAGGTCGGCATTGCCAAGCATCGCCGCGGCGTTGTCATTCATCTCGCCGGTGGCCTGGCTGGCCAGGTAGGTGAAGATATCGTCGCTGATCGGCCTTTTCAGGTAACCGAGCAACACCCGTGCCGCTTGCTCGCTCGCACTGTTGGCGATACTTTGCAGGTGGGTCCTCACCGAGTGGGCGCGCGCGGGATCGCGGGCATCGGTGTGCGCCGCCTTGACGTAGCTGGCCAGGGTGTCGGCATCCTGCAACTGTTCACGCAGCCAGCCCGCCATGGCCTGCTCGGAGTCGAAGCTCTTGAACGCGTCGCTCGCCCAAGGGCGGTACAGCAGCGTCCGCCCCGTGTCGGTCGCAAAGCTGTAGAGGCAACCACGATCGCCGCGATCGAGCACGTAGCGACAGGCCGAAAACGGGTGCGTGGTGCTGGCCTGTTTCAGCTTGTCCAGGGTCGGCAGCACGCCGCCCTGCAGGCCGTCGGCGACCATCGACCGCAGCAGCGCCCAGTCGCTTCGACTGATACGTCCGGCCCTCACCGCGCCCGCCCCCTGCCCCAGCAGGTTGACCTTGGCCAGTACGCGAAAATGCTGCGAGTAGGTGTTCCAGAAGCAGCTGATCGCGCCGCGGTAGGCAACGGCGAAGTCCAACGCCCAGAGATCCTCCTGGACCTTGCTGGCAAGCATTGGCACTTCATTGCGTTCGTCGAAACAATCGGCTTGCCGACCCTGGCGGTAGAAACCACCGTACAGGTCGAGTTCGTCGGTCGCTTCCTGGAAATGCGCATCGAAGCGCTTGATCACCAGCTCGACCAGGTGCATCGACTTCAGCGGCGGGCCGCTGTGCTGCCAGCCGGTGAAACTGCGGTGACTGGAACTGGCGGTGGCGAACTGGTGCCACCAGATGAACCGTGGATCGATCGGCTTGCCCGTGTGCTTGAGCACGATGCGTTGCGCATGCTGGGAGGCCAGCACATAGGGGTCGGGGTATTCGCGAATGATCTCGTCGACCAGGCGTACCAGCGGCCGCCCCGCGTCCAACGCCTCGAGACTGCGCTCCACACGCTCCTTGATACTGCTCATGCTCCACTCCCGGGATGTCGTTGTCGGACGGACATCCTGGCTCGACGGGAAATGGCAGACGCGGTAGAAGATTGTCGCAGCACCCGCGAAGGCGGTGGATCCTATGACGCGATTGCGGGTAAATCCGCTCCCACAGGCTTAATGAAGCGCCATCAAGGATTCTGCGCCAGGTGGCCCGGCGGCAGTACGCGCTTGGCCTGGAGGTAGGCCTTGGCCCAGTAGCTGTTGGACAGGTAGTCCAGGCGCACGGTCCCGCCCGTCGACGGCGCGTGCACGAAGCGCCCTTCACCGACGTAGATGCCGGCGTGGCTGACCTGCGAACCGCCGCTGGTGGCGAAGAACACCAGATCGCCCGACTGCAGCGCATTGATATCCACGTTCGGCGCGCGCATGACGATCATCTCGCGGGTCGAGCGCGGCAGGCTGATACCCGCCGCGTCACGGTAGACGTAGCCGATCAGGCCGCTGCAATCGAACCCGGCATCCGGCGTGTTGCCCCCCCAGCGATACGGGGTGCCCACCAGGCCGATGGCGCGGAACAGCACATCGTCCGCCGCCGGCGATGAAGGCGCCTGATTGAACACCATCGGCTGTTTGGGCATGGGCGCCGGCGCAGGTGCACGGCTGGAACAGGCCGCGAGCAGGGCCAGCAGGGAGAGGAATGCGAAGCGCGCCAACATCGCCATGATGCGAACGTCCTGTCAGGAACCCTGCGGCCACGGCCGAAGGTCGAAAAGAGTTGAGAATTTAGATTAGACGCTTTCTGTAAATGCGCACGGCGGCGAGCTTTTCAGCTACGCCGCCGTGCGAGGTTACAGCATTTTGATATCAAATCAATTGCGCGAGATCGTGGTCGGCGCCATGGCGAGCGCGCGTTTGGCCTCGATGAACGTCTTGCTCCAGTAGCGATCGCCCAGGCTGTCGATGCGCACGCCACCGCTGCGGCGGCTGCTGGAGTGGATGAACTGGTTGTCACCCAGGTAGATGCCGGCGTGGCTGACGCGGCCACGGCCGTTGGTGCTGAAGAACAGCAGGTCGCCGGGCTTGAGCTTGTTGCGGGCGACCTTGGGCGCGTCGACGTTGATCATCTCGCGGGTCGAGCGTGGCAGGTTCATGCCCGCCTCTTCGCGGAACAGGTAGCCGATGAAGCCGCTGCAATCGAAGCCGGACTTCTCGGAGGTGCCGCCGAAGCGGTAGCGGGTACCGATCAGGGCCATGCCGCGTTCGAGAATGCTGTCGGCCAGCACAGGCAGCTGGTACGGCTTGCTGTTGCTGGAGAAGGCCTCGAGGTCGTCTTCGCTGGCCAGTTCTTCCTCGGTGAATACGGAAGAGGCGGAAGCCTTGGCCTTGACCGACTGCTCGGCGGCCACGCGGTGATCCTGCGAGGGTGCGACCGGGCCGGTGGAGGCGCAGCCGTAAAGTAGGGTGACAAGTGCAAGTGGCACGAGGGGTGCGAAGCGCTTCAGCATGGGCACGACCGTGTCTGTAGTCCTTTAGAAGGGGGAAACTATGCCTTCTATCGGACCCATTTGCAAATTTTATCGAAAAAGATGTGACTTTTCCGTTTTGACGCTCTGGCACCGTGTTCCCAAGGTCACCAGCCTAGGGTTTCCTTGAGGAACGGGATGGTCAGTTTGCGCTGGGCCTGCAGGGAAGCCTGGTCGAGGCGCTCGAGCAGGTCGAACAGCGCGCTCATGCTGCGCGTGCCGCGGGTGAGGATGAAGTGACCGACCTCGTCGGTCAGGTGCAGCCCGCGGCGCGAGGCACGCAGTTGCAGGGCACGCAGTTTGTCCTCGTCGGACATCCCGCGCATCTGGAAGATCAGTGCCAGGGTCAGCCGCGATTTCAAGTCTGCCAGCTTGATCGGCAGCTCCCGCGGCGAACTGGACGCTGCCAGCAGCAAGCGCCGGCCGCTGTCGCGCAGGCGGTTGAACAGGTGGAACATGGCCTCTTCCCAGTCCGCCTTGCCGGCAATCACATGCAGGTCGTCGATGCACACCAGCTCGTACTGTTCAAGGCGGTCAAGCAGTTCGACGCCGCGATCGAGCAGTTGCGCCAGGGGCAGGTAGACGGCGGGCTCACCCAACTGCTGGAAACGGTGGGTGGCGGCCTGCAACAGATGGGTACGGCCCACGCCCTGTTTGCCCCACAGGTAGATGAGGCTCTCGGTCCAGCCGGCGTCGGCTTCGCACAGCCGCTCGACATAGCCCAGTGCCGCGGCATTGGCGCCGGGGTAGTAGTTGATGAAGGTGGCGTCGTCGCGCAGACGCACACCCAGGGGCAACTGGATCGGTTTCATGCTCGCGGGCGGTCGCGGGGACCACAGGGGGCCTTTGATTAACAGTGTGCAAAGTCTATACCCGCAGCGCGGACGGCACAATCGGCGAGGGGAATAGCGCAAGTAAAATCAATTAGTTGCACTACTTTTAAAGCTTCGCGGGGCAAGCCCGCTCCCACGCTGGTACCCCTCACAGGTCGGCGTGGGAGCGGGCTTGCCCCGCGATGGGTCATAGCTCCGGGTCGATCTCCCCGGCATACATGTCCGATTCCTTGTACAGGTCATGCACATGCCGCAGCAGCACCATGATCACCGCCGCCACCGGCAACGCCAGCAACACTCCGGTGAAACCAAACAGCTCACCGCCGGCCAGGATCGCGAAGATCACCGCCACCGGGTGCAGGCCGATGCGGTCACCCACCAGCAGCGGCGTCAGCACCATGCCTTCGAGGGCCTGCCCGACCATGAACACCGCAACGATGCCCAGCATCGGGTAAAGCTCGCCGCCGAACTGGAACAACCCGGCGACCAGCGCCGCGCCGATGCCGATGATGAAGCCCATGTACGGCACGATCGCCGCCAGCCCCGCGAGCATGCCGATCAGCAGGCCCAGCTCCAGACCCACCAGCATCAGGCCGCTGGAATAGATGACGCCCAGCGCCAGCATCACCAGCAACTGCCCGCGCACGAACGCCCCCAGCACCTCATGGCACTCGCCGGCCAGCCCCACCACCTGCGGCTCGCGCTGGCGCGGCAGCAGGCTGCGCAGCTTGGCCATCATCAGGTCCCAGTCGCGCAGCAGGTAGAAGCCCACCACCGGGATCAGCACCAGGTTGGCCAGCCAACCGATCAGCGCCAGGCTCGAGGCGGTGGCCTGGGACAGCAGCACGCCGACGATGTCGGTGGTCTGGCCCATATGCTCGCCGATGGCGGCCTTGATCTTGTCGAATTTCCAGAAACCATCGGCCAGGCCCAGGCGGCTCTGCACCCAGGGCAGTGCCACATGCTGCAACCAGTCGAGCATCTGCGGCGCCAGCTCGTACAGGCGCAGCAACTGCTTGGCTAGCATCGGCACCAGCACCAGCAGCAGGGCCAGGAAGATCAGGGTGAACAGGCTGAACACCACCACCACGCCCCAGGTGCGTGAAAGGCCGAGCCGCTCCAGGCGATCCACCAGCGGGTCGGCCAGGTAGGCCAGCAGAATGCCCACCAGGAACGGCGAGAGGATGTTGTGCAGGAAGTACAGCAGCACGGCGACCACAAAAGCCGCGCCCAACCAGATCCAGCGACGCATATCAATCATTCAAGTATTCCTTACCAGCGAAAACGCAGGCCGTCGAACGGCTTGGCGGCGGTGGCCGGCGGCGTTGCGCCGGCCGGGTCCTGCGCGCTCGGCACAGGTGTGGCGGGAGCAGGCTCGGCGGACAGCTCCTGGAGCTTGGCCAGGCTCAACTGCGCGCGCAGCTGTTCGCGATTGCCGCTGACGCGGTAGGTCAGGGTGCCACCATCGGCCATCTGCAGCCGCGCACCATAAGGCTCGAGCACCCGGCTCAACTCGGCGTAGCGTTGCAGGTTCATGCCCTGGACCTGCACTTGCAGGTCGCTGCTGGCGCCGGGACGGGTGACGTAACGCGGCGCCAGGCGATTGCTCACCGCCAGCAGCACGGCATCGGCCAGGGCCGCCTGGTCGGCGCCCTCGGCGTTGCCCTGCTCACGCTGGTCACCTAGCCACAGCTGCCATTTACCCTGCCACTTGCCGTCAGCCTCGTGGGCGTGCACCGCCAGCAGGGCATCGGCGCCATAGCGCTCGGAGGCCTCGCGCAGCGGCGCCGGGTCGTTGCCTTCGAGCAGCTTGGCATTGGCCACCAGTTGCTCCTGCAGGTCGGCCAACGGCAGGCGCAGGGGCAGGCCACGGTGCTGGGCGGCCCGACGCAGGGGTTCGGCGACGGCCTGGCCATCGCCGACCAGGTTGCTGCCCTCGACGCTGTCATTCAGCCACCAGCCAAGGATCGACGGCCGGTTGCTGCCCCACAGCGCCAGGCCAGCCTGGCGCAGGGCGCGCTCGGTGCTGCCGGGGTCGAATTCGACCAGCACCGACTCCGGCGGCCCGGCTTCGGTGCCGACCTGGTTGATGATCTGCTGCGGGTCCTTGCGCAGCGCGGCCAGTGCCGGGTTCTGCGCCGCCTTGGCATCGCCGGTCAGGCGCAGCACCAGGGTATCCAGGGCCTTGCCGGTGGCCTGGGCGCGGGCTTCGCTGCCCTGCCCTTCGACCGGTTCGCGCACCTGATACAAGCCGGAGACGGTTTCGGCCTGGGCGACGGTGCCGGCCACAGCCAGGCAGGCGCCCGCGAGGAAATTGAGAAGACGCATTGAGGATTCCTGTCCAGATGACCTTGGGGCGACACGCCCTTGCCTGTCGGCTGTGACCGCGCAACCACGGAAAATGCTCCGCGTTGCCGGCCCGTTACGTGGGTCGCCATGCCTATACCTTATACAGGCACCGGCGCGGCAACCAGTCGCACGGGGTGAAACACGGTTTTTTGACCAGATTTCCCGCCTGCCCGTCGGCCTGAGGATGGCCGCCTTGGGGCAACCCTGATAAAATCGCGCGCCTTCGCAGACCAGTGACGTACAGGCAGCCGCCGTTTCTGAAACCGGCCTTGGCCGTCCCGGTCGTTTTTCTGAATCCCTCCCTCCTAAAGGCCTGGATCAATGAGCAAGCAACCCTCCCTGAGCTACAAAGACGCCGGTGTAGACATCGACGCCGGCGAAGCACTGGTCGAACGCATCAAGGGCGTCGCCAAGCGCACCGCACGTCCTGAAGTCATGGGTGGCCTGGGCGGCTTCGGCGCCCTCTGCGAGATCCCGGCCGGCTACAAGCAGCCGGTGCTGGTCTCCGGCACCGACGGCGTCGGCACCAAGCTGCGCCTGGCGCTGAACCTGAACAAGCACGACAGCATCGGCCAGGACCTGGTCGCCATGTGCGTCAACGACCTGGTGGTGTGCGGCGCCGAGCCGCTGTTCTTCCTCGACTACTACGCCACCGGCAAGCTCAACGTCGACGTGGCCGCCACCGTGGTCACCGGCATCGGCGCCGGTTGCGAACTGGCCGGTTGCTCGCTGGTCGGTGGTGAAACCGCCGAGATGCCAGGCATGTACGAAGGCGAAGACTACGACCTGGCTGGCTTCTGCGTCGGCGTGGTGGAAAAGGCCGAGATCATCGACGGCTCGAAAGTGGTCACCGGCGACGCCCTGATCGCCCTGCCGTCCTCCGGCCCGCACTCCAACGGCTACTCGCTGATCCGCAAGATCCTCGAGGTTTCCGGCACCGACATCGACAACACCCAGCTCGACGGCAAGCCGCTGGCCGACCTGCTGATGGCGCCGACCCGCATCTACGTCAAGCCGCTGCTGCAGCTGATCAAGCAGACCGGCGCGGTCAAGGCCATGGCCCACATCACCGGCGGCGGCCTGCTGGACAACATCCCGCGCGTGCTGCCAAAAGGCGCCCAGGCCGTGGTCGACGTGGCCAGCTGGCAGCGCCCGGCGGTGTTCGACTTCCTGCAGGAAAAAGGCAACGTCGACGAGCATGAAATGCACCGCGTGCTGAACTGCGGCGTGGGCATGGTCATCTGCGTGGCCCAGGACCAGGTCGAAAGCGCCCTGAACGTGCTGCGCGCCGAAGGCGAGCAACCGTGGGTGATCGGCCGTATCAACGTGGCCGCCGAAGGCGCCGCCCAGGTCGAGCTGCAGAACCTCAAGGCGCACTGATGCCCTGCAATGTAGTCGTGTTGCTGTCGGGCTCCGGCAGCAACCTGCAGGCACTGATCGACAGCAACAGCGCCAGCGACAGCCCGGCACGCATCCGCGCGGTCATCTCGAACCGTGCCGATGCCTATGGCCTCGAGCGCGCCAAGGGCGCCGGCATCGAAACCGCCGTGTTGTCGCACACCGGTTTCGACGGGCGTGAAGCCTTCGACGCGGCGCTGATGGCGCTGATCGATGGCTTCCAACCCGACCTGGTGGTGCTGGCCGGTTTCATGCGCATCCTCAGTGGCGATTTCGTGCGCCACTACCAGGGCCGCCTGCTGAACATCCATCCGTCACTGTTGCCGAAGTACAAAGGCCTGCACACCCACCAGCGCGCGCTGGAAGCGGGTGACGCCGAGCACGGCTGCAGCGTGCACTTCGTCACCGAGGAACTCGATGGCGGGCCTCTGGTCGTACAGGCTGTGGTACCCGTGGCAACGGATGACACCGCGCAGACGCTCGCCCAGCGCGTGCACCTGCAGGAACACCAGATCTACCCGCTGGCGGTGCGCTGGTTCGCCGAAGGACGCTTGCGTCTGGGCGAACAGGGTGCATTACTGGATGGCCAGCCGCTGGCGGCCAGCGGTCACTTGATTCGATCCTAGGAGAATTTATGCGTCGCGCCCTGCTCTTGGCTCTCGCCGTGCTCGCCCTGCCCCTCCAGGCAGCTGACCTGAAGCCTTTCGCGGCCAGCTACACCGCCGACTGGAAACAGCTGCCGATGAGCGGCACCGCCGCACGCAGCCTGGAAAAGAACGCCAACGGCACCTGGAGCCTGAACTTCAAGGCTTCGATGATGATCGCCAGCCTGACCGAGCAAAGCACCCTCAAGTTCGAGAACGACACCCTGCTGCCGCAGCAGTATCACTTCGAACGCGGCGGCCTGGGCAAGGCGAAGAAGGTCGACCTGAACTTCGACTGGGCCGGCAAGAAGATCACCGGCAGCGACCGTGGCGACGCCATCAACCTGCCGCTCAACCGCGGCGTGCTGGACAAGTCGTCCTACCAGCTGGCCCTGCAGCATGACGTGGCCGCCGGCAAGAAGAGCATGACCTACCAGGTGGTCGACGGTGACGAGATCGACACCTACGACTTCCGCGTGCTGGGCACCGAAAAAGTGACCACCAAGACCGGCCAGGTCGACGCGATCAAGGTCGAGCGCGTGCGCGACCCGAGCCAGAGCAAGCGCATCACCGAGCTGTGGTTCGCCAAGGACTGGGACTACCTGCTGGTCCAGCTGCGCCAGGTCGAGACCGATGGCAAGGAGTACGTGATCGTGCTGCAGGATGGCACGGTCGATGGCAAGGCGGTCAAGGGTAACTGATACCGCTGCCTGTAACGCCCGAAGCCCCGCCTCGTGCGGGGCTTTTTTTTGCTGCTGTCCGCCCTCCCCTGTGTAGGAGCGGCCTTGTGCCGCGAAAGGGCCGCAAAGCGGCCCCGGCAATTTCTGCGTCGGTGCTGACATCCTGGGGCTGCTGCGCAGCCCTTTCGCGGCACAAGGCCGCTCCTACATGAAACTTGTTTCATCGCTGTTTTATTTACTTAGCCTGCTAACAAATTCTATAAAGAAGGCCTGCGACACAGTGCCGCAGCCAACCAAGCAGTGGAGTTTGACGATGACAGTCCAAGTAACCGAACGCGACGAATCGAAAATGTCCCACGAAGGCCAGGCCGCTGGCCTGCGGATCTGGGACGTGCATCAGCAAGGCCAGCTGGTCGGCATGTTCCATGACGAGCAACAGGCTCACCAGTACCGCATGGAGCTGGAATGCCTCGAGCGCCAACGCCCGGCGCAGTGACCCGGCCCTGCAATAAAAAACCCCGCCAAGGCGGGGTTTTTCGTGCTTACCACATCAGATCGTCTGGGATCTTGTAGGCCGCGTAAGGATCGTCCTCGTCCGCTTCCTCGACATGGGTGTTGAGCAGCAGGATACGGTTGGGGTCGCGCTCCTGGATCTTCACTGCCGCCTCGCGCGGGATCACTTCGTAGCCGCCACCATGGGCGACGATGGCCAGCGCGCCATTGCTCAGCTTGCTGCGCATCAGGGCGTTGACGGCGATGCGCTTGACCTTCTTGTCATCGACGAAGTTGTAGTAATCCTCGGTGGTCAGCTTGGGCAGCCGGGTCGCTTCGATCAGTTGCTTGACCTGCGCGGCACGGGCCTTCTGCTCGGCCTTTTCCTGGACCTGGCGGTTCAGCTCCTGGTCCTTCTTGGCCTTCTCGGCCTGGGCTTCCCTGGCCAGGCGCTGCTGGCTGTCGTCCACCTCGACCTGGCCCTTGTGTTCCAGGCGTTTCTGTTTCTTCTCGGCTTTGTTGGTCTGCGAGACCTGTTTCTGGTTGACCAGGCCGGCTTTGAGCAATTGGTCGCGAAGGGAAAGGCTCATGGGTGTTCACTCACTTATGCATCGGCTCAGCCGCAGCTGGGCAGGTTCTTTTCCTGACGCTTGGCCTCGCCCCATAAGGCGTCCAGCTCGTCGAGGGTACGATCTTGAATGTTCAGGCCCTGCTCGCGCAATGCCTGTTCGATAAAACGGAAACGGCGCTCGAATTTACGGTTGGCGCGGCGCAAGGCGTTTTCCGGGTCGTGCTTGAGGTGCCGGGCCAGGTTGACGGTGGCGAACAGCAGGTCGCCCAGCTCGTCCTCCAGCGCCTCGCTGTCTCCATCGGCCATGGCCTGCAGCACTTCGTCGAGCTCCTCGCGGACCTTGTCCAGCACCGGCAACGCCTCGGGCCAGTCGAAGCCGACCGTGGCGGCGCGCTTCTGCAGTTTGGCGGCGCGAGACAGCGCGGGCAAGGCCGCGGGCACGTCGTCGAGCAGCGACAACTGCTCGGGCTCGCTCTTTTCGGCACGCTCCTCGGCCTTGATCTCCTCCCAGCGCGACTTGACCTGGGCCTCGTCGAGCTTGGGTGTGTCCAACGGTGCGTACAGCTCGCCGGTGGGGAATACATGGGGATGGCGGCGGATCAGCTTGCGGGTGATCGAATCGACCACGCCATCGAACTCGAAGCGCCCTTCCTCGCGGGCCAGCTGGCTGTAGTAGACCACCTGGAACAGCAGATCGCCCAGCTCGCCCTGAAGGTGCTCGAAGTCGCCGCGCTCGATGGTATCGGCGACTTCGTAGGCTTCCTCGAGGGTATGCGGGACGATACTGGCGTAGTCCTGCTTGAGGTCCCAGGGGCAGCCATATTGCGGATCGCGCAGGCGGGCCATGAGGTGCAGCAGGTCTTCAAGGGTGTAGGTCATGGGTTGTCCTTACCGGCCTCATCGCGGGGCAAGCCCGCTCCCACGCTGACGGTACAACAGCGTGGGAGCGGGCTTGCCCCGCGATAGCAGTCTCAAGGGGTACGATTACGCCGCGTCTCGATGATGTTGGGCAACTGCGAGATCCGCCCCAGCAAGCGCCCGAGGGCGTCCAGGCCTGGGATCTCGATGGTCAGCGACATCAGCGCGGTGTTGTCTTCCTTGTTCGAGCGGGTGTTGACCGCCAGCACGTTGATCTTCTCGTTGAGCAGCACCTGCGACACGTCGCGCAGCAGCCCCGGGCGGTCGTAGGCACGGATGACGATGTCGACCGGATAGGTCTGCACCGGGATCGGTCCCCAGCTGACCTGGATCATGCGCTCCGGCTCCTTGCCCGCCAGTTGCAGCACCGAGGCACAATCCTGGCGGTGAATGCTCACGCCACGGCCCTGGGTGATATAGCCGACGATGGCGTCGCCCGGCAGCGGCTGGCAGCACCCGGCCATCTGCGTAAGCAGGTTGCCGACACCCTGGATCTGGATGTCGCTGCGCTTGCCCGCGCGGATGCCCCGGGCCTGGCGCGGGATCAGCTCGACCGGCTCCAGGCGCTCGGGTTCGAGCAACTGCTGCGCGGCGTTGACCATGTGCGCCAGGCGCAGGTCGCCGGCGCCAAGGGCGGCGAACATGTCCTCGGCAGTCTTGACGTTGGCCTTTTCCGCCAGGCGTTCGAAATCCACCTGGGGCAGGCCCAGGCGGCTCAGTTCGCGCTCGATCAGGGTCTTGCCGGCGGCCACGTTCTGGTCGCGGGCCTGCAACTTGAACCAGTGGACGATCTTGGCCCGGGCCCGCGAGGTGGTCACGTAGCCCAGGTTGGAGTTCAGCCAGTCGCGGCTCGGGTTGCCATGCTTGCTGGTGATGATCTCCACCTGCTCGCCGGTCTGCAGGCTGTAGTTCAGCGGCACGATACGGCCGTTGATCTTGGCACCCCGGCAGTTGTGGCCGATCTCGGTGTGCACCCGGTAGGCGAAGTCCAGCGGCGTGGCGCCCTTGGGCAGGTCGATGGCGTGGCCGTCGGGGGTGAACACGTAGACCCGGTCCGGCTCGATATCGACGCGCAGCTGTTCGGCCAGGCCACCGATGTCGCCCAGCTCTTCGTGCCACTCCAGCACCTGGCGCAGCCAGGAGATCTTCTCTTCGTAGTGGTTGGAGCTGGGCTTGACGTCGGTGCCCTTGTAGCGCCAGTGCGCGCACACGCCCAGCTCGGCTTCCTCATGCATGGCGTGGGTGCGGATCTGCACCTCCAGTACCTTGCCCTCAGGGCCGATCACTGCGGTGTGCAGGGAGCGGTAGCCGTTTTCCTTGGGGTTGGCGATGTAGTCGTCGAACTCCTTCGGAATGTGCCGCCACAGGGTGTGCACGATGCCCAGCGCGGTGTAGCAGTCGCGCACTTCCGGCACCAGCACGCGCACCGCGCGCACGTCGTAGATCTGGCTGAACTCCAGGCCCTTGCGCTGCATCTTGCGCCAGATCGAATAGATGTGTTTTGCCCGGCCGCTGATGTCGGCGTTGACACCGGTGGCCAGCAGCTCGTTCTGCAGCTGGTTCATCACGTCGCTGATGAAGCGCTCGCGGTCCAGCCGGCGCTCGTGCAGCAGCTTGGCGATCTGCTTGTACTGGTCGGGCTCGAGGTAGCGGAACGACAGGTCCTCGAGTTCCCACTTGATATGGCCGATACCCAGCCGGTGCGCCAGCGGCGCATAGATGTCGAACACCTCGCGGGCCACGCGCAGGCGCTTCTCGTCATCGGCGGCCTTGACCGCACGAATGGCGCAGGTACGTTCGGCGAGCTTGATCAGCGCCACGCGCACATCGTCGACCATGGCCACCAGCATCTTGCGCAGGTTCTCGACCTGCGCCTGGGAGCCGAGCACCAGCGACTGGCGCGGGCTGAGGCTGGCACTGATGGCCGCCATGCGCAGCACGCCGTCGATCAGCTTGGACACCACCGGGCCGAAACGCTGGCCGACCTCGGCCAGGGTCACCTTGCCTTCGCGCACCGAACGGTAGATGACCGCCGCCACCAGCGAATCCTGGTCGAGCTTTAGGTCGGCGAGAATTTCGGCGATCTCCAGCCCCGCCTGGAAACTGGAGGTACCGTCGGCCCAGGAATGCTTGGCCGGATTACCCTTCCTCTCGACTTCATGGGCAAACTCGCAGGCCTCTTTCAGCCCAGGGCGATCGAGCTGCGAATCGACGCTCACCACATGATCGAGCCATGCTTCGAGATTGATACTGCCGTCGTTGTTGACCGGCTGGTGCACTCTCACCTGTACCATCTTTGTTCTACCTTTCCATACAGCGCACCACACGGGTGCACTGGCTATCACCTGTGCGCCCCTCACTCCCTGAAGGGCGCACCAAGAGGGCCAGCCCAGCTAGCCCGCTTCGAATAACGCCATGGCCTCGACATGCGCCGTCTGAGGAAACATGTCGAGAATCCCGGCCCTTTTTAACCGGTACCCCTGCCCGACCAGCACCTGCGCGTCTCGCGCCAGCGTGGCCGGGTTGCACGATACGTAGACCAGCCGCTTCGCGCCCAGCCGGGCGATGCCTTGCACCACCTCGAAAGCCCCGTCGCGCGGTGGATCCAAGAGTACCGCAGAAAAGCCCTCGGCGACCCATCCGGCGCCCGCCAAAGGCTGCGATAAATCGGCCTGAAAAAACCGAGCGTTATGCACATTGTTGCCATCGGCGTTGGCCGCGGCGCGCTCGACCATGGCCTGCACGCCCTCCACCGCCACCACCTCGCGCGCCTGGCGGGCCAGGGGCAAGGCGAAGTTGCCCAGGCCGCAGAACAGGTCCAGGACCCGCTCGTGCGCCTCGGGCGCCAGCCAGGCGAGAGCCTGCTGGATCATCAAGGTGTTGACCTGGGCGTTGACCTGGACGAAGTCACCCGGCCGCCAGGCCAGTTCCAGGCCCCAGGGCTCCAGGGCAAAGCCCAGTTGCGCCGCGGCATCCACCGGCGCCGGCTCGCCCTCGCCCTGCAGCCACAGCTGGGCGCCGGCCTCGCGGCAGAACGCCTCGAGCCGCGCCAGGTCGTCACTTGGCAGGGGCGCTACATGCCGCACCAGCACCGCCTCGGCGGTGCCGCTGAACAGCTCCACGTGCCCCAGCGCCTGTGGCTTGCCCAGGCTGCGCAGCACGGTCGGCAGGTGGCGCATGATCGTTTGCAAGGGTTGTACCAGCACCGCGCATTCGTCGATGCCGACGATGTCCTGGCTCGCCTCGGCGCGAAACCCCACGTCCAGTTGGCGCGCCTTGGTGTCCCAGCGTACCGCGACCCGCGCCCGGCGGCGGTAGCCGAATTCCGGTCCGCTCAGGGGAACAGCCCACTCCTCGGGCTGCACGCCAGCCACCCGCTGCAGTTGCTCGGCGAGCAGGCGCTGCTTGAGTGCCAGCTGGCCGTCATGGGGCAGGTGCTGGAGGTTGCAGCCACCGCAGCGGGCGTAGTGCCGGCAAGGCGCTTCACGGCGCTCGGGGCTGGCCTGGAACACGCGCTCCAGGCGCGCCTCGACCACCTTGCCGCGGGCGGCGAGCACCCGCGCCTCGACGTCCTCGCCGGCCAGCGCGCCGCTGACGAACCAGGTACGTCCTTCAATGAAGGCGATGCCGCGACCGTCACCGGCCACGCGCTCGATCGACAGACGTTGCTTCTTGCCCACGGGCAGCTGTGCGGCACGGTTGCCGCCGGCCGGCTGGAAGCGCAGGCCGGTGTTGCTTTTCTTTCTGGACATCAGGTCGGGTCGAACAGGCCGGTGGAGAGGTAACGGTCGCCGCGGTCGCAGATGATGGCGACCATCACCGCATTCTCGACTTCACGGGACAGGCGCAGCATGGCTGCCACGGCACCGCCGGAGGATACGCCACAGAAAATGCCCTCTTCGCGGGCCAGGCGACGGGTGGTCTCCTCAGCCTCCTGCTGGGACATGTCGACCACGCGGTCGACGCGGGTGGCGTCGAAGATCTTCGGCAGGTACTCGTGGGGCCAGCGGCGGATGCCGGGGATGGCCGAGCCTTCCATCGGCTGCAGGCCGACGATCTGCACCGCCGGGTTCTGCTCCTTGAGGTACTGCGAGCAGCCCATGATGGTGCCGGTGGTGCCCATGGAGCTGATGAAATGAGTGATGCTGCCCTGGGTCTGCTGCCAGATTTCCGGGCCGGTGCTGTTGTAGTGGGCGATCGGGTTGTCGCCGTTGGCGAACTGGTCGAGGACCAGGCCGCGGCCTTCGGCCTGCATCTTCTCGGCGAGGTCGCGCGCGCCCTCCATGCCCTCTTCCTTGGTCACCAGGATCAGCTCGGCGCCATAAGCGGTCATCGCCGCCTTGCGTTCGGCGGTGGAGTTGTCCGGCATGATCAGGATCATCTTGTAGCCTTTGATCGCCGCGGCCATGGCCAGGGCGATACCGGTGTTGCCGGAGGTGGCTTCGATGAGGGTGTCGCCGGGCTTGATCTGGCCACGCAGCTCGGCGCGAGTGATCATCGACAGCGCCGGGCGGTCCTTGACCGAACCTGCCGGATTGTTGCCTTCGAGCTTGAGCAGCAAGGTGTTGCTGGTGTCCCCGGCGATGCGCTGCAGGCGAACCAGTGGCGTATGGCCGATGCAATCGGCGATGGTTGGGTACTGCAGGGTCATGGGCGTTTTCGCAATCCGGACGGCAGGGGCGTCTATCATACCGGCAAACCCAGCGCGGCCATATCACGCAATTGCTGGATGTTATAGCGCATGGCTATAAGGGCATGGACCTGGCACCCGCTTTGTGGGTGATCGCTGGGCAAGCCCGCTCCCATGGAACAAACCGTAACTCATAGATTTAGGTGGACCCTGTGGGAGCGGGTTTACCCGCGAAGAATCCAGCGCGGTGTATGGCACCGGCTCCGCCGGTGTTCGCGGCGGTGCGGCGGTCCGATAAACCCGCTCCCACAGGAGGACAGTTCCCAGCGCGGCAACGCAAGTTTCCTACAGGGTGTGCGAAGCCTTTGTGGGTGCGGGTTTGTCCCGCGATGAGCTCGACTCCCCCGCAGCCAGGCGCATGCACAAGCGCAGGCCATGCTCGCCATTGACCGCCCACACGCTCCCGCCCTGGCGCCGGATCGCATTGCGGGCAATGCTCAAGCCCAGGCCGAAACCACCATCCCCGGGCCGCGAACCCTCCAGCCTGGAAAACGGCGCGAATATCCGCTCCAGGTCTTCCTCGGCCACGCCACCGCCCTCGTCCTCCAGGTCGATACGCCAGTACCCGCCCTCTCGCCAACCGCTCAGGCGCACCACGCCCGCCTCCGGGGAATGACGGATGGCGTTGCGCAGCATGTTCTCCAATGCCTGGGCCAGGTCGTTGAGGCTGCCCTGCACCCAGCAGCCGACCGGCAAGTCGCAGCGCAGCCGCTGCGGTGCCCAGCCGCTTTCGTAGCAGGCGTTCTCGCTGAGCAGGTCCCACAGCGCCGCCACCTGGATCGGCTCGAGGTTCACCGGTGCGCGTTCGGCGTCCTGCCAGGCCAGCTGCAAGGTGTCCTCGACCAGTTGCTGCATGCCATCCACCTCGCGGTGCAGGCGTTCGCGCAGGCGCTGCAGGTCGGTCTCGCCATCGCAGGCCACGCGCAGGCGGCTGAGCGGCGTGCGCATCTCGTGGGACAGATCGCGCAGCAACTGCTGCTGCAAGGCCACGGTGCCCTGCAGGCGCTCGGCCATCTGGTCGAAGGCCCGGGCCAGTTCGCCCAGTTCGTCCTTGCGCCGGGTGGTGCGCGAATCCAGGCGCGCGGCCAGCTGGTCGGCCCGCCAGGCATTGGCCTGCTCGCGCAACTGGTTGAGCGGCACGATCAGCATGCGGTACAGGCCGACGCACAGCAGCAGGGTGAACAACCCGGGGATGATGCCGTTGGTGACGACGCGCCAGAACAAGCGGTACTGGCCGGGGTTGAAGCGCTCCGGCAGCTCGATCACCAGCATGCCCTGCTCCGGCGCGCCGGGGAACGGCAGGCGCAACCAGGGCTGGCCGACACTGCGTCGGCTCATGGGCCAGTCGACGCCACGCAGGCGGGTCAGGCGCTGGGCCTGGCCGGCGCTCAGGTCGGCGCTGCCCAACGGTTGCAGGTCACCGTCGAGCACGCCCACCCAGCCCTGCTCGCGCTCGCGCATCTCGGCCAGCCAGGCGTCCACGCCCTCGCGGTCGCCACTGCGCCAGGCCTGCTCGGCCTGCGCCGCGTAGCCGCGCAGCACTTGCCGCGCCGGCTCGGACAGGAAGGCATCCTGGGTTTCCATGTGCCGGCCCCAGCTGTAGCTCAGGCCGATCATCAGCAGGCAGAAGCCCACCAGCAGGACGGTCAGTTTCCAGAACAGCGAGTGACGGTCGAGCACGGTTCAGTCGGCCTCGCCCGCGCCGAACACATAGCCCTTGCCCCACACGGTACGCACCTGCCGCTCGTGGTAGCCGATGGCCTTGAGCTTGCGGCGGATCTGGCTGACGTGCATGTCCAGGCTGCGGTCATGCCGCGAGTAGCCACGCTGCAGCACCTGCTGGTAGAGGAAGGGCTTGCTCAGCACCTCGTCCTGGCTGCGGTGCAGGGTGTCGAGCAGGCGATATTCACTGGGGGTAAGCCCGGCCCAGGCGCCGGCGAGGCTGACATCGGTGGCCTGCTCGTCGAAATGCAATTGCCCGGCCTCCACCCCACGCGGCGCCCGAGCGCGCCGCTCGAAGGCCACCCGGCGCAGGATCGCCTCGATGCGCACCCGCAGCTCGGCAAAGCTGAACGGCTTGGGCAGGTAGTCGTCCGCGCCGCTCTCGAAGCCGCTGATGCGGTCGGCCTCGGCGCCCAGCGCCGACATCAGGATCACTGGCGTGGCGCTGCGTCGACGCAGGCTGGCCAGTGCGTCCAGGCCGTTGAGCCCGGGCAGCAGGATGTCCATCAGCACCAGGTCGAACACCTGCCGGCCCGCCGCCTCCAGGCCTTCCAGGCCATTGCGGCACCAGGTCACCTGGAAGCCGCCGCGCTGCAGCTCGTCATGCAGGTAGGCGCCCAGCACGGGATCGTCCTCGATGGCGAGGATGTTGGTCGCGTGAATCGCTTCAGGATGCATTGGCAACTGCCATCAATTCTCAATTACGCGATTATTGGACAAGCGGTCCGAACAAGGCAACCTCCGTCCGACTGGCGTGACATTGAAGTGCCCACACCGGCAACGCCAGCCGAGAAAAGCAAAAACCATTACAAATCCTGTGCATTACCCCTCAGCGCAGAGTAACGTTCCCGCTGATGCGCGAACCGCGCCTTTAACAGCACATGACAGGAGACAGGTGTGCTCGACCGTTTGGGAATCCGCAGCCGCGTCCTGCTGCTGGCCTTGCTGCCCGCCAGCCTGATGGCCCTGGTGCTGGGCAGTTACTTCACCTGGCTGCAACAAAGCGACCTGCGCACGCAACTGCTGCAACGCGGCAAGATGATCGCCGAGCAGTTGGCACCACTGGCGGCACCGGCCCTCGCCCGCCAGGCTCCGGCGCAACTGGAGCGCATCGCCGCCCAGGCCCTGGAGCAGGCCGATGTGCGCGCCGTGGCGTTCCTTGCCGCCGACCGCACGCGCCTGGCCCATGCCGGCCCCAGCATGCTCAACCAGCCGCCCAGCGGCGGCACCGGCACGCAGCTGCTGCAGCGCACGGGCAACGACGCCACCCGCTACCTGATGCCGGTGTTCGGCCATCACCGCGACCTGGCCACCGACGCCGTGCCGGCCGAGGCCGAGCGCCTGCTCGGCTGGGTGGAGATCGAACTGTCCCACGACGGCACCCTGCTGCGCGGCTACCGCAACCTGTTCACCAGCCTGCTGCTGATCCTCGCCTGCCTGAGCCTGACCGCGCTGCTGGCCCTGCGCATGAGCCGCACCATCAACAACCCGATCAACCGCATCAAGCACGCGGTCAACCAGCTCAAGGACGGCCACCTGGACGAGCGCCTGCCGGCCATGGGCAGCCACGAGCTCGACGAGCTGGCCGCCGGCATCAACCGCATGGCCGAAACCCTGCACAGCGCCCACGAAGAGCTGCAGCACAGCATCGACCAGGCCACCGAGGACGTGCGCCAGAACCTGGAGACGATCGAGATCCAGAACATCGAGCTGGACATGGCGCGCAAGGAGGCCCTGGAGGCCAGCCGCATCAAGTCCGAGTTCCTCGCCAACATGAGCCACGAGATCCGCACCCCGCTCAACGGCATCCTCGGCTTCACCCACTTGTTGCAGAAGAGCGAGCTGACCCCGCGCCAGCTCGACTACCTCGGCACCATCGAGAAGTCCGCCGACAACCTGCTGGGGATCATCAACGAGATCCTCGACTTCTCCAAGATCGAGGCCGGCAAGCTGGTGCTCGACAGCATCCCGCTGAACCTGCGCGACCTGATCCAGGACACCCTGACCATCCTCGCCCCGGCCGCCCACGCCAAGCAGCTGGAACTGCTCAGCCTGGTCTACCGCGACACGCCGCTGTCGCTGGTCGGCGACCCACTGCGGCTCAAGCAGATCCTCACCAACCTGGTGAGCAACGCCATCAAGTTCACCCGCGAAGGCACCATCGTCGTGCGCGCCATGCTCGAGGACGAGCAGGAAGACAGCGTGCAACTGCGCATCAGCGTGCAGGACACCGGCATCGGCCTGTCGCCCCAGGATGTGCGTACCCTGTTCCAGGCGTTCAGCCAGGCCGACAACTCGCTGTCGCGCCAACCCGGCGGCACCGGCCTGGGGCTGGTAATCTCCAAGCGCCTGATCGAGCAGATGGGCGGCGAGATCGGCGTCGACAGCACCCCTGGTGAGGGCTCGCAGTTCTGGATCAGCCTCAACCTGCCCAAGGCCCACGACGACGCCGAGGAACAACCCGCCCAGGCCCTGCTCGGCCGCCGCGTGGCCATCGTCGACGGCCACGACCTGGCGCGCCAGGCACTGGAGCACCAACTGGAGGACTGCGGCCTGGCGGTCAGCGTGTTCGCCTCCTGCGACCAGCTGCTGCAAGGCGTGCAGGCCGCCAGCCAGGCCGGGCAGCCGTTCGAGTTCGCCGTGCTCGGGGTCAACCTGGGCAGCCTGGCCCCGGAACAGCTGGGCCAGTACCACCAGCAGCTCGAACGTCTCGGCTGCCAGTGCGTGGTGCTCTGTCCGACCACCGAGCAGCCGCTCTACCACCCTTACCTGCCCAATGCCCATGGCCAACTGCTGGCCAAGCCGACCTGCACCCGCAAGCTGCGTCGCCTGCTGCTGGAGCTGGTGCAGCCGCGCCGCCCGGTGTGCGAACAGCGCAACCACGGTGGCCAGCGCATGCCGAAGATCCTCTGCGTCGACGACAACCCGGCCAACCTGCTGCTGGTACAGACCCTGCTCGAAGGCATGGGCGCCGAGGTGCTGGCAGTGGACAACGGCTACGGCGCGGTACAGGCCGTGCAGGACGAACCGTTCGACCTGGTGCTGATGGATGTACAGATGCCCGGCATGGATGGCCGCGCCTGCACCGAGCAGATCCGTCAGTGGGAAAGCAGCCAAAGCGGCCCGCCCCTGCCGATCGTGGCCCTCACCGCCCACGCCATGGCCAACGAAAAGCGCGCCCTGCTGCACAGCGGCATGGACGACTACCTGACCAAGCCGATCAGCGAGCGCCAGCTGGGCCAGGTGGTGATGAAGTGGACCGGCCTGAGCCTGGGCTCACCACCACCGGAACGCGCCAGCGAACGCCTGGCCGACAGCAGCGAGCTGAAGGTGCTCGACCCGGAGGAAGGCCTGCGCCTGGCGGCCGGCAAGCCGGACCTGGCGGCGGACATGCTGGCCATGCTGCTGGCCTCGCTGGAGTCCGACCGTGAAGCCATCCGCGCCGCGCGCAACGCCGCCGACCGCACGGCGATGATCGAGCGCGTGCACCGGCTCAACGGCGCCTCGCGCTATTGCGGCGTACCGCAGTTACGGGCGGCCTGCCAGCGCAGCGAAACCTTGCTCAAGCAGGACAGCCCCCAGGCGTTGCAGGCGCTGGACGAACTGGACCAGGCCATCAGCCGACTGGCCGAACAGGCGCGCGAGAGCGCGTAGGTAACTGTCCCCTGTGGGAGCGGGTTTACCCGCGAAGAATCCAGCGCGATGGATGGCACCGGCTGCGCCGGTGTTCGCGGGCAAGCCCGCTCCCACAGGGACCGCGCCAGATTCTAAAAATTGAGCAAGACAGTTGCTCCCACAGGGTGCGCGGATCACCTGTGAAGTCAGTTCCCAGCGCGACAGCGCAGCCCAGCAGACTGGGCGATCTCCCACAGGAGACACAGGTCAACGCCCAGACTGACCATTTGGCTAGACTGGTGGCATTTAAGATAGGACTCAGACCATGCGCGCCCTGTTGTTCAGCAGCCAGCACTACGACCAGGAAAGCTTCACCCGCGCCGCCAGTGCGGGCAACGTGGAGCTGCACTACCAGCCCGCCCGCCTGACCCTCGACACCGCGCCGCTGGCCCAGGGCTTCGAGGTGGTCTGCGCCTTCATCAACGACGAGCTCGACGCACCAGTGCTGGAGCGCCTGGCCGCCGGCGGCACGCGCCTGATCGCCCTGCGCTCGGCCGGCTACAACCACGTCGACCTGGCTGCGGCGCAGCGCCTGGGCCTGACCGTGGTCCGCGTCCCGGCCTACTCGCCCCACGCCGTCGCCGAGCACGCCGTGGCCCTGATCCTGGCCCTCAACCGCCGCCTGCACCGGGCCTACAACCGCACCCGCGAAGGCGACTTCACCCTGCACGGGCTGACCGGCTTCGACCTGCACGGCAAGACCGTCGGCGTGGTCGGCACCGGCCAGATCGGCGCCGCCTTCGCCCGCATCATGGCCGGCTTCGGCTGCCAACTGCTGGCCTACGACCCCTACCCCAACCCCGAGCTGGTCGCCCTCGGCGCCCGCTACCTGGAACTGCCTGAGCTGCTGCGCCAGGCGCGCATCATCAGCCTGCACTGCCCGCTGACCGAGCACACCCGCCACCTGATCAACGCCCAGAGCCTGGCCCAGCTGCAGCCCGGCGCCATGCTGATCAACACCGGTCGCGGCGCGCTGGTCGACACCCCAGCGCTGATCGACGCGCTCAAGAGCGGCCAGCTCGGCTACCTGGGGCTGGATGTGTATGAAGAGGAAGCGCAGCTGTTCTTCGAGGACCGCTCCGACCTGCCGTTGCAGGACGACGTGCTGGCACGCCTGCTGACCTTCCCCAACGTGATCGTCACCGCCCACCAGGCCTTCCTCACCCGCGAGGCCCTGGATGCCATCGCCGCGACCACCCTGGACAACATCAACCGCTGGGCGGCAGGCAATCCGCACAATCTTGTAAACGGTTGATGCTAGGATACGCGGCAATTTTGGAGGAGCCATGGTCGAACACGATTTCCGCTACACCCTTTTTAACCCGCAACACACCCTGATCGAGTGCCGCGCGCTGGTGCCTGGCCGCTACCAGGTTACCGGCAACGGCGGCTCGATCCAGAAGGGCGACGTCCTGCTGGTCACCCTCAAGGGCAGCAAGGACCTGTCCATGCGCCTGACCGTCGAGACCGTGCGCCACCTGATCAACCCGCATGGCCAGTGGGTCGCCGTGGCCCAGGGCCCGGCGTTCAACGAGCTTGAGATCCTCAACTGGCAGGTCAAGTGCGACAGCTGCGACGCGGTGCTGGACTTCGAGTTCGCCAACGACGCCAAGCTGGGCAAGAAGGGCCAGGCCCCGGCCGCCAGCGCGCGTATCCAGGAACTGGGCTGGGCGAGCAAGGGCGACAAGCACCTGTGCCCGCAGTGCCGGGAGCGTGGTTGAGTGAAACAGCTGCTGACCGGCGCGCTGATCGCCTGCGGCCTGCTGGGCTGCGCCGCACAACCCTCGAAGCTGCAGCAGGAGCAGAGCTACGTGCTGGAGTGGATCGGTGAGCGCCCGCTGATCGACTACAGCCACCTGACGCTGACCCTGGCCAGCGATGGTCGCGCCTACGGCAACGGCGGCTGCAACCACTGGTTCGCGCCCTACACGCTGGAGGGCGAGCGTATCAGCTTCGGCAAGGTCGGCAAGACCCGCAAATTGTGCGCGCCAGCGCTGATGGACCAGGAAAAACGCTTCCTGCAGGCGCTGGAAACGGTGCAGCGCTGGGATGTGTCGCCGATCGAGCAGATCCGTTTCTGGCCGGCCGAGGGCAAGCCGCTGCGCTTCTGGCCTGAGGAAGGCTGATCATCGCCGGGGGCTGCTTTGCAGCCCATTCGCGGCACAAGGCCGCTCCTACAGGGTTTCGCATTCCCTTGTAGGAGCGGCCTTGTGCCGCGAAAGGGCCGCAAAGCGGCCCCATGATCGATCAGGCGCCGCCTTTCAAAGCCCTGATCTTCGCCTGCAGCCCTTCAAGCGTCTGCTCACCCATCAACTGCTCACGCACCTTGCCCTTGTCGTCGATGATGTAGGTCACCGGCAGCGCCTCGCTGCGCGGCAACTCGTAGCGCTCGGCCGGGTCCTGGGCCAGCACGGTAAAACCGATGCCCAGGGTGTCGGCGGCGGCTTTCAGGTCCGGCCCCTGCAGGCCGTCGAAATTCACCCCCACCACCCGAATGCCCTGGGCCTCCCACTGCTTGGCGGCGGCATTGAGCTCAGGGATTTCCGTGCGGCACGGGCCGCACCATTCGGCCCAGTAGTTGAGCACCAGCCAGTGCCCGTCGATCTGTTCGGCCTTTACCGTGTTGCCGTGCTGGTCCACGCCGTAGTCCGCACCGCAGCCGCCGAGCAACAGGCTCGCGGTGATGGCCAGTGCAGCTGCCAAACGCCTTGCCATGGGTCAATCCTTCTCGAAGTTTTCAAGCATTGAAGTCGGTCGCTGCGGTTAGAATAGCCGCCACACCCAGCTGGATGCGACCCGTCATGACCGATCTGACCCTCTATCATAACCCGCGCTGCTCGAAATCCCGCGGCGCCCTGGAACTGCTCGAGGCACGCGGCCTCGCGCCGACCATCGTGCGCTACCTCGAGACCCCGCCGGACGCCGCCACCCTCGAACAGCTGCTTGCCAAGCTGGGCATCGGCGCGCGCCAGCTGCTGCGCACCGGCGAGGACGAATACAAGGACCTGGAGCTGGCCAACCCGGCCCTGAGCGACGCCCAGCTGATCAAGGCCATGGTCGAGCATCCCAAGCTGATCGAGCGCCCGATCCTGGTGGCCGGTGACAAGGCCGTGGTCGGCCGCCCACCAGAGAAGGTCCTGGAGATCCTGCCGTGAGCGAACCCTACATCCTGGTGCTGTACTACAGCCGCCACGGCTCGACCAGCGAGATGGCCCGGCATATCGCCCGCGGTGTCGAGATGGCCGGCCTGGAGGCGCGCCTGCGCACCGTGCCGGCAATCTCCACCGAGTGCGAGGCCGTGGCCCCGGACATCCCGGCCAGCGGCGCGCTTTACGCCACCCTCGACGACCTGCGCCACTGCGCGGGCCTGGCCATGGGCAGCCCGACCCGCTTCGGCAACATGGCCGCGCCGCTCAAGTACTTCCTCGACGGCACCAGCAGCCTGTGGCTGGGCGGCGAGCTGGTGGGCAAGCCGGCGGCGGTGTTCACCTCCACCGCCAGCCTGCACGGCGGCCAGGAGACCACCCTGCTGTCGATGCTACTGCCGCTGATGCACCACGGCATGCTGGTCACCGGCCTGCCCTACAGCGAATCGGCGCTGCTCGAGACCCGTGGCGGCGGCACGCCGTACGGCGCCAGCCACCATGCCGGCGCCGACGGCAAGCGTGAGCTGGACCCGCACGAGATCACCCTGTGTCGCGCGCTCGGGCAGCGCCTGGCGAAGACGGCCAAGGCCCTGGGTGGCGAACGTGGCTAGAAAGCCCAAGGTCTTGCCGCCACTGGACTGGCTGGCCCCCCGGGTGCGCTTTACCCGCGCCCTGAGCCTGGCCTGCTTCTTCGGCCTGATCGCCCTGCTGGTGGTGAACAACCTGTGGTTCGCCGACCTGCACGGGGCGCGGGTCGAGGTGATCATGGCCATCGAGCTGATCCCCCTGCTGCTATTGCTGCCGGGCATGCTGATGGGCAGCGCCCGGGCGCACGCCTGGACCTGCTTCGTGGTGAACATCTATTTCATCAAGGGCGTGCTGGCGGCGTTCGATCCGGCGCGGGCGCTGTTCGGCTGGGTCGAGGTGCTGGTGAGCCTGGGGTTGTTCGTCAGCGGGTTGCTGTTTGTGCGCTGGAAGTTCCAGCAGGAGCGGCGCCTGGCGGGTGAAGGGCGTTAAGTTCCGGGGCTGCTCTGCAGCCCTTTCGCGGCACAAGGCCGCTCCTACAGGGGGACGCGTACTCCTGTAGGAGCGGCCTTGTGCCGCGAAAGGGCCGCACGGCGGCCCCGGCGATCTCAATGATTGACGGTATGCGCCAGCATCACCGACAACTGGCACAGCGGCCGACCACTCTCTGCATGCCACTGGTTGAACGCCTGCTGCACCAGCGCCAGGTCACGCTGGCTGGTCGGCGGCTTGTCGATGATCTTCTGCGCGATCAGCGCCGCCGCCATGTCATCGGTGGGAATGAAGGTATCCTTGCCGACCATCCGCAGGAACCGCGGCGCCGACAACCCGCCCAGCTGGTTGCCATGCTTGGCCAGGTACTTCCACAACCCGACGATATCGGTCTCAGGCCAGTCGGCGATGAACGCGCCGAAACTGCCCTTCTCCTTCGCCACGTCCAGCACCATCTGCGCATTGCGCGGCACGCTCTTGAGCTTGCCCAGGTGGCGGATGATGCGCTCGTCGTGCATCAGCCGCTCCAGGTGCTCGGCGCCCATCAGCACCACCTTCTGCGGATCGAAACCGAAGAACACCTGCTCGAACGCCGGCCACTTGGCGTCCACCAGGCTGTGCTTGAGCCCGGCGCGGAACACGCGCAGGGCCAGGGTCGACAGGTAGCGATCGTCAGGGATGTCGCGCAGCTGCGCGGGCGTGCGCGGCTGCGGCAGGAAGGCTTCCAGCGCCTGGGCCGAACCGAAGCGGTTCAGGCAGTACTCATGCAACCACTGATAGTCGCGCATGGGCTCAGATGTTCAGCACGTCGAGGAAACGCGGGGTGGCGCTCTCGTCGATCTTCAGGCTGGTGAAGTCGAACAGGTTGCGGTCGGCCAGTTGCGACGGCGCGACGTTCTGCAGGGCGCGGAAGATGCTCTCGGTACGGCCCGGGTGCTTGCGCTCCCACTCCACCAGCATGTCCTTGACCACCTGGCGCTGCAGGTTCTCCTGCGAGCCGCACAGGTTGCACGGGATGATCGGGAATTCCTTCATGTCCGAGTAGGCCTGGATGTCCTTCTCGCTGCAGTAGGCCAGCGGGCGGATCACCACGTTGCGACCGTCGTCGGCGCGCAGCTTCGGCGGCATGCCCTTGAGCGCGCCGTTGAAGAACATGTTGAGAAAGAAGGTCTCGACGATGTCGTCGCGGTGGTGACCCAGGGCCATCTTGGTCGCGCCGATCTCGTCGGCGAAGGTGTACAGGGTGCCGCGACGCAGGCGCGAGCACAGCGAGCAGGTGGTCTTGCCCTCGGGTACCAGCTCCTTGACCACCGAGTAGGTGTCCTTCTCGACGATGTGGTACTCGACGCCCAGTTCCTTGAGGTAGGCAGGC
This sequence comes from Mitsuaria sp. RG, assembly GCF_028369275.1. Classification (NCBI taxonomy): domain Bacteria; kingdom Pseudomonadati; phylum Pseudomonadota; class Betaproteobacteria; order Burkholderiales; family Sphaerotilaceae; genus Roseateles; species Mitsuaria sp. RG. The sequence continues at coordinate 17,348 of NZ_JAQMYQ010000003.1, read as the reverse complement.
AGCACGTGCTCGGGGAAGCCCGGCTGCTTCTGGTCCATGTTCACCGCGACGATGTCGAACTTGATCGGCGCCACCTTCTGCAGGTGCAACAGAACGTCGAGCATGGTGTAGCTGTCCTTGCCGCCGGACAGGCAGACCATGACCTTGTCGCCATCCTCGATCATGTTGTAGTCGGTGATGGCTTCGCCGGCGAGACGACGCAGGCGTTTTTGCAGTTTGTTCTGGTTGACCGAGAGGGTGCCCATAGCGCTTGGATCCGCGAGGTGTGACAAAAGCCGGCTATTTTACGCACAAACCGCACGGCGCAGTAGGTGAATCCGATAAAGACTTCAAGGGAATCAGCACCACGCCTGACAGCGCAATTTGCTCTAAAAAGCCGGTTTTGTGCCGGGATCCGCTTCCTATACTGCGACATAAGGCCACATTGGCGCAGCACTTGGTGTCCTGGCCTCGGGCCATAGGCGCTCCATCCGGGGGGCGTTTGGCAACGACGATAGGAGTGACCCGTATGATTCATCACGTTGTTGGGCTGTTCACCCACCCTGACCAGGAGTGGCGGGAGATCCGTGGCGAGGAAGAAAGCATCAGCCACATGTACCTGACGCACACGCTGATCCTGGCGGCGATCCCCGCCGTCTCGGCGTTCATCGGCACCACCCAGGTCGGCTGGGTGATCGGCGAGCGGCCAGCGGTGATGCTGACCATGGAAAGCGCGCTGTGGATGAGCATCATGTCGTACCTGGCGATGCTCGCCGGGGTCGCGGTGATGGGCGCCTTCATCCACTGGATGGCGCGCACCTACGACGCCAACCCGAGCATGGCGCAGTGCATCGCCTTCGCCACCTACACCGCCACCCCGCTGTTCATCGGCGGCCTCGCGGCGCTGTACCCGCACCTGTGGCTCGGCATGCTGATCGGCACGGCGGCCATCTGCTACACCGTCTACCTGTTGTATGTCGGCTTGCCGACGTTCATGAACATACCGTCGGATGAAGGCTTCCTGTTCTCCAGCTCCGTGCTGGCGGTGGGCCTGGTGGTACTGGTGGCGATCATGGCCGCGACCGTGATCATCTGGGGACTGGGCGTGGGGCCCGTCTACACCAACTGAACGCATACCTATCAGATCCAACCAACACTGGGGCATCACCCGAGGCCGCCGCAAGGCGGCTTCGTTTCGTGTGCCTGACCGGCGGCTCGGCAACCGGTCATTGCCTGCGGCATAATGCCCGGTCAGGAGAACTGCCCCGCCATGCCCGAGCTGCTCAGACAACGCGTCGAAACCTGTTACCAGCAAGCCGAAACCTTCTTCAAACGCCCTTTTCCGCGCCCGCAGGTCAGCTTCAAGCTGCGCGGCCAGAAAGCCGGTGTCGCCCACCTGCACGAGAACCTGCTGCGCTTCAACCTGCAGCTGTACCGCGAGAACCAGGACGACTTCCTGCGCCAGACCGTGGCCCACGAGGTGGCCCATCTGGTGGCCCACCAGTTGTTCGGCGAGCGCATCCAGGCCCATGGCGAGGAGTGGCAACTGATCATGCGCGGGGTGTACGAGCTGCCGCCGAACCGTTGCCACAACTATGAAGTGCAGCGGCGGGTGACGACGCGCTACATCTACCGCTGTCCGTGCCCGGAGAGTGATTTCCCGTTCACCGCCCAGCGGCACAAGCTGGTGCGCCAGGGGCGGCGGTACCTGTGCCGGCGGTGTCGGGAGATTCTGGTGTACAGCGGCGAGACCCGCGTCGAGTAGATGCCGGACACCTCCCTGTAGGAGCGGCCTTGTGCCGCGAAAGGGCCGCGCAGCGGCCCCGGCGATCCTTGCATCAACGCTGAAATCCTGGGGCCGCTTTGCGGCCCTTTCGCGGCACAAGGCCGCTCCTACAGGGGGGGGTAGGCTTATGCAAGTGGCACAAAAAAGGCGACCCGAGGGTCGCCTTCTTCATTTCACACCGCGATCAACGTGCCGGGCCTTCGGCCACGCCCAGGTCGTCGGTCGGACGGGTGTCGATCAGCGGCGAGCCGCCGGATGCCAGTTCCGCCTGCAGGGTGTCGGTGTCCAGCTCCTTGACCCACTTGGCCACGACCACGGTGGCCACGGCGTTGCCGATCAGGTTGGTCAGGGCGCGGGCTTCGGACATGAAGCGGTCGATACCCAGGATCAGCGCCAGGCCCGCCACCGGCAGGTGGCCGACAGCCGAAAGGGTCGCGGCCAGCACGATGAAGCCGGAACCTGTGACGCCCGCAGCACCTTTGGACGCTACCAGCAGCACCAGCAGCAGGGTGATCTGGTGGGTGATGTCCATGGTGGTGTCGGTGGCCTGGGCGATGAACACCGCGGCCATGGTCAGGTAGATCGAGGTACCGTCCAGGTTGAACGAGTAGCCGGTCGGGATCACCAGGCCAACCACGGATTTCTTCGCGCCCAGGCGCTCCATCTTGGCCAGCATGCGCGGCAGGGCCGACTCGGAGGACGAGGTGCCCAGCACGATCAGCAGCTCTTCACGGATGTAGCGGATCAGCTTGATCACGCTGAAGCCGTGGGCGCGGCAGATACCGCCCAGCACTACCAGGATGAACAGCACGCAGGTGATGTAGAAGCAGGCCATCAGGTAGCCCAGTTGCACCAGCGAACCCACGCCGTACTGGCCGATGGTGAAGGCCATGGCACCGAAGGCGCCGATCGGGGCCAGCTTCATGATCATGTTGATGATGTTGAACATGACATGGGCGAAGCGATCGATCAGATCGAGCACCGGCTTGCCGTAGCTGCCCAGGCGATGCAGGGCGAAGCCGAACAGCACCGAGAACATCAGCACTTGCAGGATATCGCCGTTGGCGAAGGCGCCGACCACGGTGTTGGGGATGACGTTGAGCAGGAAGCCCACGGTGGTCTGCTGCGCGCCGGCGGCGGCGTAGGCGGCCACGCTGCTGGCGTTCAGGGTGCTGACGTCGACGTGCATGCCGGCGCCCGGCTGGACCACGTTGACCACGACCAGGCCGATGATCAGGGCGATGGTGGAGACGATCTCGAAGTACAGCAGCGCGTAACCGCCGGTCTTGCCGACCGATTTCATGCTCTGCATGCCGGCGATGCCGCTGACCACGGTGCAGAAGATGATCGGGGCGATGACCATCTTGATCAGTTTGACGAAGCCGTCACCCAGGGGTTTGAGGGCTACGCCGGTTTCCGGGTAGTAGTGGCCGAGCAGGATACCGATGGTGATGGCAACGATCACCTGGACATACAGCGATTTGTACAGCGGCTGACGAGTCGTCATGGCTAGTTTTTCCTCAAGTGGGCCGGCGCATCCTTCCCAGGATGTCGGGGCACCTGAATCGCGAACCCTCCTGTACCCGGAGGGATTTGTCGTTGTGGGCGAGTGCCTGGGCAGGCCTCTGTCAGCTGAATAGCAAGGGCGATGCCAAAGTGCCCGCTTGAGGTGCACAGCCAATGATTACAGGGTGTGAATGCCCCGGGACGGGGCGAAGAACCACGTAGGAAATGGCGGATTTCCGCCCGATGGCGGAAATCGTACAGGGCAGGTTGGCGGGAATCCGCCTCAGAGGTATTCAGTGGGACTTTCCGGTGGGAGCGGGCTTGCCCCGCGATGAGGCCCGGGCCGGATGGCACCGGCTTCGCCGGTATCGCGGGGCAAGCCCGCTCCCACGCACCGCCCCCTGCACTGGAAAGGCAGAATCAATCGAGTCGGAACGCGATACGGAACGCAGCCCCGCCCAACGGCGAATCACCCAGGCTCAGCTCGGCGTCATAGCTGTCGATGATGTCCTTGACCACCGCCAGCCCGATCCCCTGCCCCGGGTGCTGGCGGTCCAGCCGCTCGCCGCGTTCGAGAATCCGCTCGCGTTGATCCGGCGGCACGCCCGGCCCGTCGTCCTCGACGCACAGCTGCAGCAGCCCCGGCGACTGCTGCAGGCTGACCCGCACCTGCCCCAGGCATAACCGGTAGGCGTTTTCCAGCAGGTTGCCCAGCAACTCCAGCAAGGCGCCCTGCTCCATCGGCACCCGTGCCAGGGCCGGAATATCGAGGCTGACCTCGACGCGCTTGTCGCGATAGACCTTGGCCAGGGTGCTGCACAGGCTGTCGAGCAACGGCTTGAGCTCGACCTGGTGCTTCACCAGGCCGCTCTTGCGCAGGCTGGCGCGCTGCAGCTGGTAGTCGATCTGCTGGCTCATGCGCTCGATCTGGCTCTGCAGCACCCGCGCCTGTTCGCGGTCGCCCTGCTCCATGCTCTCGCCAACGCCCTGCAGCACCGCCAGCGGGGTCTTGAGGCTGTGGGCCAGGTCGTCGAGCGAGTCGCGGTAGCGCTGACGCTGCTCGCGCTCGCTGCGCAGCAGGCGGTTGAGCGAGCCGGTCAGGCGCAGCAGTTCCCGTGGGTGCTCGCGACTTAGTCCATCCCTGGCCCCGCTCTCCACATCGTCGAGCTCGGAGCTGAGCCGGCGCAACGAGCGCAGGCCCCAGGTCAGGCCGGCCCAGAGCAGCACCATCAGCGCCAGCAGCGCCGCGCCGAAGCCCAGGTAGAGCTTCTCGCGCAGGCCGTTGAGGGTGTCCTGGTATTCGCGCACCGGCTGCAGGGCGACGATGCTGAATGCCGCGCTTTTGCCGCCGAGCAGCTTGACCTCGACGTCGTAGACGAAGAACTCGTCGCCGTCGTCCTGGTGGATGCGGGCGAACTCATTGCCGCGCCCGTCATAGCGGGGGTGGTAGTTGATATTGCGGTTGCGCGTAGCCCGCGACTGCCACACCAGCGAGCCCTGGCGGTCGAAGATGTAGCCAAGCAGACCGGTGTAAGGCAGGTTGTAGCGTTCGTCCGGCAGCAGCGCCGGCATCTGCAGCTGGCCGCGCTCGATGCGCGCGGCCGAAATCAGGGTGGTCACGTCCGAGGCCAGGCGCTGCTCGATCGACTCCTGCAACGCCAGGCTGAAGGCCTTCTGCAAGGCCGGCAGCAGCGCCAGCATGAACAGCAGCGCCAGCAACGCCGCCGCCAGCATCAGGCGCACCCGCAGCGAACGGATCATCGGCAGCGCTCGGTGAACAGGTAGCCCAGGCCGCGCACGGTGTCGATCGGCTTGAAGCCGTTGTCGCCCTCGAGCTTGCGGCGCAGGCGGCCGACCAGCACCTCGATGACGTTCGGGTCGCGCTCCTCGTCGTCCGGGTACAGTTGCTCCATCAGGCGGTCCTTGGCCACCACTTGCTGGTGATGACGCATGAGGTACTCGAGGATGCGGTATTCGTAGGCGGTCAGCGCCAGCGGTTGCTCGTCCAGGGTCGCCTGCTTGCGGTTGAGGTCAAGCACCAGGGGCCCGGCAGCGATGGTCGACTGGGTGAAGCCGCTGGAGCGGCGCAGCAAGGCGTTCAGGCGGGCCTCCAGCTCCTCGAACTGGAACGGCTTGACCACGTAGTCGTCGGCGCCGGCAGCCAGGCCCTCGACCTTGTCCTGCCAGTTGCCGCGGGCGGTCAGGATGAGGATCGGGAACGTCTGGCCGAGGCTGCGCAGCTGGCGGATCAGATCCAGCCCGCTCATGCCCGGCAGGCCCAGGTCGATCACCGCCAGGTCGTGGTTGTACTGCTCGGCCTGGTACAAGGCCTCTTCCGCGTTGGCCACCGCCTGCACCACATGGCCGCCCTCGCCGAGGCGGGTGAACAGGTGATGACGCAGCAGCGCCTCGTCCTCGACCACCAGCAATTTCATGTGGATCTCCTTTCAATGGGAATGCCCTGTGCCGGCCTCTTCGCGGGTAAACCCGCTCCCACAGGGTTGTGCACCACCTGTGGGAGCAGGTTTACTCGCGAAGAGGCCGGCACAGGATAACAGCGACCTCAGAACTTGTAGGTAGCCGCCAGGTAGGTCTGCGCGCTGCTGGTCAGGCGCAGGGTACCGTCCTTCGGCCCGCCGTGGGCGCCGATCTCGGTGGCGGCGTTGCTGCGCAGGTAACGGTAGCCCAGCTCCACCGAGGTGTTGTCGGTCACTTCCTGGATCACACCGGCCTGCAGGCCGACGGCGTAACCGTAGTCGGTGTCGCGGCGGGCGCCCGGCGAATCCTGGGTCAGCTTGGTCATGCCCAGGCTGCCGCCGCCGAACAGTTTGGTGGTATCGCCCACCGGCAGGAACAGGTCGTAGCTGCCCAGCAGGTTCTCCTGGCGCAGCTTGACGCCGCTGTGATCGCCCGAGACGTTGTCGTAGGTGATGTAGTAGCGGCCCTGGTCGTTGATCTTGCCCAGGCGCGCGCCCCAGGTGCTGTCCTTGCCGATGATGCCGTCGGCGTTCAGGCCGTCGGTGTTGCGTTGCAGCAGGCCGGACTTGCGGACTTTGTCGCTGGTCTGGCCGTAGGTCAGGCTGGCGAAGTTGTCATCGGCCTGGGCAACGCTGGTGAGGCCGGCGGCGCAAACGGCCATGGCGGCAATCAGGGTGTTGAGGGTTTTCATGATTCAGGTACTCCGGGTTGGATGCGTTGTTGCTGTCTGGGGGCTAGAGTAGGGAGGGCGCCCTGAACCCCTGCTGAACCCGGCCTGAACCTTGGCTGAACGAACCGAAGAAGGAGCTCGACCATGCGTACCCTGCTTGCCCTGGCCTTGTTGTGCAGCGCCAGCCTTGCCCAGGCGGCGGTGCAGACCCGCGAGATTCCCTACCAGGATGCCGACGGCAAGCGCCTGGTCGGCTACTACGCCTATGACGACGCTATCGAGGGCAAGCGCCCGGGCGTAGTGGTGGTGCATGAGTGGTGGGGGCTGAACGACTACGCCAAGCGCCGCGCCCGCGACCTCGCGGCGCTGGGCTACAACGCCCTGGCCATCGACATGTATGGCGACGGCAAGAACACCGAGCACCCGGCCGACGCCCAGGCGTTCATGGCGGCGGCGATGAAGGATCCGAAAGCCGCTGCCCGGCGCTTCGATGCCGGGCTTGAGCTGTTGAAGATCCAGCCCAACACCAACAAGCACCAGCTGGCGGCCATTGGCTACTGCTTTGGCGGCAAGGTGGTGCTGGATGCGGCGCGCCGGGGCGAGAAGCTCGATGGCGTGGTGAGCTTCCATGGCGCGCTGGTGACCCAGACACCGGCCAAGCCCGGGGTGATCCGGGCGAAGATCCTGGTGGAGCATGGCGAGGCCGACAGCATGGTTACCCCGGAGCAGGTGGCGGCGTTCAAGGCGGAGATGGATGCGGCCAAGGCCGACTACCAGTTCGTCGGGATTCCGGGGGCCAAGCATGGGTTTACCAACCCGGATGCGGATCGGTTGGGGCATGGGGGGCATGGCGGGCCGGATATCGGGTATGACAAGGCGGCTGATGAGAGCTCCTGGAAGGATATGCAGGCGTTCTTGAAAGACGCGTTCGACTGATGATCGCCGGGGCCGCTTTGCGGCCCTTTCGCGGCACAAGGCCGCTCCTACAGGAGACCGCATGCCCTTGTAGGAGCGGCCTTGTGCCGCGAAAGGGCTGCAAAGCAGCCCCAAATATCTGCTCCACCACCAGTCACCAGGCTGGCACAATACCCGCCATGAACAGACTCCCCACCTGCTGCGCCCCGCTCCAGCACCACTGGCCCCTGCCCCGCCCGGTCCCCGGCGCGGTGCTGGTCAGCTGCGCCTTCGACCCGGCCCGCCTGGCCGCCGACGACTTCCAGCGCGCCGGCATCGAGCAGACCGCCAGCCTGCAACGCTCGGTGGCCAAGCGCCAGGCCGAGTACCTGGCCGGTCGGGTCTGCGCCCGCGAGGCACTGCGGATTCTCGATGGTCGAAGCTACGTTCCCACCCCTCATGAAGACCGCTCGCCAATCTGGCCCGCCGGCATCCACGGCTCGATCACCCACGGCCAAGGCTGGGCCGCCGCGGTTGTCGCAGCCGACGGCCAATGCCGTGGCCTGGGCCTGGACCAGGAAACCCTGCTCAGCGAAGAGCGCGCCGAACGCCTGGCCGGGGAGATCCTAACGCCCGCCGAGCTGGAGCGCCTGGACCACAGCCAGCAGGCCCTGGCCGTGACCTTGACCTTCTCGCTCAAGGAAAGCCTGTTCAAGACCCTCTACCCGCTCACCCGGCAGCGCTTCTATTTCGAGCACGCCGAACTGCTGGCCTGGTCCGACGACGGCCATGCCCGCCTGCGCCTGCTCACCGACCTGTCGGCCGAGTGGCACCACGGCGTCGAACTCGATGGCCAGTTCTGCTTGCAGAACGGCCATCTGCTCAGCTTGATCAGCGTCTAGTCGCGCGGCTGCTCACGCGGCCAGCTCAGGCTGAAACACGCCCCGCCCAGCTGCTCGCTGTGCCCGACCAGGGCGCGGCCGCCGTGCCAGTAGATGATCCGCCGCACGATCGACAGCCCCAGCCCATGCCCGCCCGAGGCCCGGGTGCGGCTGTCGTCGAGACGGGTGAACGGGGTGAAGATGCGGTGCCACACTCCTTCTGGAATCCCGGGGCCGTCATCCTCCACATCGATGCGGCAACGCTGCTGGCCGATCTGGTAGCTCAGCCGCACTTGCGATTCGGCATGGCGCATGGCATTGCGCACCAGGTTCTGCAGGGCCCGGTGCAGGTAGCGCGGCTCGGCCTCGACCCGGGCGTCGCCACCGTCGAGCCCGTGGCACACTCCGCGCACCACGCGCACTTCGGCCCGCAGCGGTGCCAGCTCCTCGATCACCCGTGCCAGCAGCTCGTCCAGGTCCACCACCTGGAAATGCAGGGCCGGCGCGCCCTGCTCCAGGCGGGCGTAGGTCAGCATCTCGTCGACCAGCTTGTCCAGGTCCTGGATATCGCCGTCCATGCCGGCCAGGTGCTTGGCCCGGGCCTCGTCGGTGCTGGCGCTCTCGATCATCTCCAGGCCGAAGCGCAGGCGCGCCACCGGCGTGCGCAACTCGTGGGACACCGCCCGCACCAGCTCGCGCTGCATGGTCAATGAGCGCTGCAGGTGCTCGGCCATGCCGTTGAAGGCCTCGGCCAGGCGCCCAACCGAGTCGGCGTCGCCGGCCGGCACGCGGGTGTCGAGGCTGCCCTGGGCGATACGCGTGGCCGCCACCTCCAGGCCCGACACCCGTCTTTCCAACTGGCGCACCAGCAGGTAGACCACCAGCCCGATCAGGCACAGGCCGAGGAAGGCGATCAGGATCAGCAACTGCGGCGGATACGGGTTGAGCTGGTACAGCGGGCCGATCTCCAGCACCCAGGGCGAGCCGGACAGCCCCGAGAACACACGGATCGAATCGCCGTCCCTGCCCAGGGCCATCACCGTATCGCCTTCCTCTACCCGGCGGCGCTGGTCGTCGTCCAGGGCAGCGCGCTCGATACGCTGCAGGGCGATGTCGAAGCCGAAGCCCTTGCTCTGGCGCAGCTGCGCCAGACGCGCCTGCTGCTCGGTCACCGGGTAGCGCACCAGTTCGTCGGCCAATAGGTAAAGCGTGGCGCGGGCCAGCTGTTCGCTGATCTGCTTGACCTCGGCCACCAGCAACAGATCCTCGTGACCAACCCGGCGCAACACCCGGGCGGCATGCGGGCCGGTCTTTTCCACCACCACCAGGTCGCGGTACAGCCGCGCCCGCTGCCCGCCGTCGAGGGTGAACGCCGACAGCGGCTGCAGGTCCAGCGGCACGCCGAGCAGGCGCTCCCAGATCACCAGCGAACGGGTGCGTTCCACCGCGTTCTGTTGCGCCAGGTTGTCGGCCATCAGGCTGAAAGTGCCCTGGGCCAGGCGCTCGCGGTGCTGGCCGGCGCGGATTTCGTTGAGCAGATGCAGGCTGAGCACGCCGAGCACGGCCACCAGCACCAGCACCGCGAGCATGCCGCCATAGATGCGCAGGAAGATCGAATTCATGGCGCCTCGCCGACGAACAGGTAGCCCTTGCTGCGCAGGGTCTTGATCAGCCGCGGGGTGATCGGGTCGTCGCCGATCTTGGGGCGGATCTTGGAAATGCGCACATCGATTGAGCGGTCCTGGCCGTCGTAGGCGACGCCGCGCAGCGAGGTGAAGATCTCCTCGCGGGACAGCACCCGCCCGGCGTTGCTGGCCAGCAGCCAGAGCAGGTCGAACTCGGCGCCGGTCAGCTCGATCAACTGGCCGCTCAGGCGCGCCTCGCGCTGGCGGCTGTCTATATGCAGCGGGCCGAAGCTCAGTTCCTGGCGCCGCTCCGGGGCCTCGCTGCGGCGCAGCAGGGCGTTGATGCGCGCCAGCAGCACACGCGGGCGCACCGGCTTGCACACATAGTCGTCGGCGCCCAGGTCCAGGCCCTGGATCTGGTCCAGTTCATCGCTGCGGGCGGTGAGCATGAGGATCGGGCCTGCGTACTGGCCACGCACCCGGCGGCAGATGCTCAGACCGTCTTCGCCGGGCAGCATCAGGTCGAGGATCACCAGGTCCGGCTGGCTGTCGATGATACGCCGGGCGGCACGGCCGCCGTCGCCCTCCACCGCCACCTCGAAGCCGTTGGCCTGGAGGTACTCGGCGGTGAGCTCGGCGAGGCGCTGGTCGTCCTCGACGATGAGGATGCGGTTGATTGGCTGGTCCATGGCCTCCCCTTCTTCTGGTTATTGTCTGGCCTTGTGTTGTCCGTGCCGGCCTTATCGCGGGGCAAGCCCGCTCCCACGCATGGCCTCGTATGGCAACGTGGGAGCGGGCTTGTCCCGCGATGAGGCCAGTACAACCCTTTGATTCCAGCGAAAATCCACCTTCACCAAAGCGCAACATCAGCCACGGATACTACGTCCCGCCCCCACCCCTGCCAACCACCGCAAACAGCCCTCGACTGAACCGTTTTTTGTGATAGGGTGCGCGCCCGAAAAAAACTGCGCGACGGCGTAGCACAGACAAAAAATAGTGCAAACCTCTTGGGACAAGGGCTACAGCGAATACCCACGGATCACTCACAAAGTACCCACAAGTTATCCACAGGTGCTCACCTTGCAAAGCCCCCGAGACCGCATTATCTTGTATCCCTATCGCAGCGAACCACTAGATGTTGGGTTTCGCGCAAAATCACAAACACAAGTCGCCAGGCAAATTCAAGCGAATTTACCGACTGAACTTAACGTGATTTCAACAGCCAAACCGCTCCTGCGGAGGGCGACCGAGGCAAGCCGCAAACGGCCTTGTTCGGGTATGAGTGTTGCAGGCGGTGCCTTGCCACTCATCAGCAACAGATTTTGGGTACGCCCAGAACCTTTGACTTCGGCCAGGGAGCGGCAGGTTATTGCCCCTTATTCCTGAGTCTGTCCCGAAGTCGGTAAGCCCGAGCGGGCGTGTGCGCGTGCATGACGCCTCCCCGCCCGGGCCATCGAGCAAGTGGACGGAACGGTGGGCGCCCCAACAAGGCGCCTGAACAAACTAGAAACTGTGGAGACACCCACCCATGCAAACCGACACAACTCGCGAGAACCCGCAGGCCAAGGCGCCGCAGGCCGAATCCAACCAGGATCTGGCTGCCACCGCCCCCGGCCAACTGCGCGTGATCAAGCGCAACGGCACTGTCGTCCCCTACACCGACGACAAGATCACCGTGGCCATCACCAAGGCGTTCCTCGCAGTTGAAGGCGGCACCGCCGCCGCCTCGTCGCGCATCCACGACACCGTCGCGCGCCTGACCGAGCAGGTCACCGCCACGTTCAAGCGTCGCATGCCATCGGGTGGCACCATCCACATCGAAGAAATCCAGGACCAGGTCGAACTGGCCCTGATGCGCGCCGGCGAGCAGAAAGTCGCCCGCGACTACGTGATCTACCGCGACCAGCGTGCCAAGGAGCGTGCCACCCGCTCCAACGCCGACAGCGTGGTCGAGCCGCACCCAAGCATCCGCATCACCCTCGCCGACGGCAGCCTGGCCCCCCTGGACATGGCCCGCCTGAACACCATCATCAGCGAAGCCTGCGAAGGCCTGGCCGAAGTCGATGGCGAGCTGATCCAGCGCGAAACCCTGAAGAACCTGTACGACGGCGTCGCCCTGAAGGACGTCAACACCGCCCTGGTGATGACCGCCCGTACCCTGGTCGAGCGCGAGCCGAACTACTCGTTCGTCACCGCCCGCCTGCTGATGGACACCCTGCGCGCCGAAGGCCTGGGCTTCCTGAATGTCGCCGACAGCGCCACCCACCACGAGATGGCCGACCTGTACGCCAAGGCCCTGCCGGCCTACGTCGAGAAAGGCGTCGAGTTCGAACTGCTCGACCCGGCGCTGAAAGGCTACGACCTGGAGCGCATGGGCAAGGCGATCAACCACGAGCGTGACCAGCAGTTCACCTACCTGGGCCTGCAGACCCTCTACGACCGCTACTTCATCCACAAGGATGGCGTGCGCTTCGAGCTGCCGCAGGTGTTCTTCATGCGTGTGGCCATGGGCCTGGCGCTGGAAGAGAAAGATAAAGAAGCCCGTGCGATCGAGTTCTACAACCTGCTGTCGTCCTTCGACTACATGGCCTCGACCCCGACCCTGTTCAACGCCGGTACCCTGCGCCCGCAATTGTCGAGCTGCTACCTGACCACCGTGCCGGACGACCTGTCGGGCATCTATCACGCGATCCACGACAACGCCATGCTGTCGAAATTCGCGGGTGGCCTGGGCAACGACTGGACCCCGGTGCGCGCCCTGGGCTCGTACATCAAGGGCACCAACGGCAAGTCGCAAGGCGTCGTGCCGTTCCTGAAAGTGGTCAACGACACCGCCGTCGCCGTGAACCAGGGTGGCAAGCGCAAGGGCGCCGTGTGTGCCTACCTGGAAACCTGGCACCTCGATATCGAAGAATTCATCGAGCTGCGCAAGAACACCGGTGATGACCGTCGTCGTACCCACGACATGAACACCGCCAACTGGATCCCTGACCTGTTCATGAAGCGTGTCTTCGATGACGGCAAGTGGACCCTGTTCTCGCCATCGGAAGTGCCTGATCTGCACGACCTGACCGGCAAGGCCTTCGAAGAGCGCTACGAGTACTACGAAGCCCTGACCGAGTACAACAAGATCAAGGTATTCAAGACCATCCAGGCCAAAGACCTGTGGCGCAAGATGCTGTCGATGCTGTTCGAGACCGGCCACCCATGGCTGACCTTCAAGGACCCGTGCAACCTGCGCTCGCCCCAGCAGCACGTGGGCGTGGTCCACAGCTCGAACCTGTGCACCGAGATCACCCTGAACACCAACAAGGACGAGATCGCGGTCTGCAACCTGGGCTCGATCAACCTGCCGAACCACATTGTCGATGGCAAGCTGGACACCGCCAAGCTGCAACGCACCGTGAACACCGCCGTGCGCATGCTCGACAACGTGATCGACATCAACTACTACTCGGTGCCGCAAGCGCGTAACTCGAACTTCAAGCACCGCCCTGTCGGCCTGGGCATCATGGGCTTCCAGGACGCGCTGTACCTGCAGCACATCCCGTACGGCTCGGACGCTGCCGTCGAGTTCGCCGACAAGTCGATGGAAGCGGTCAGCTACTACGCGATCCAGGCTTCCTGCGACCTGGCCGACGAGCGCGGCGCCTACGAGACCTTCCAGGGTTCGCTGTGGTCCAAGGGCATCCTGCCACTGGACAGCCAGCAGATCCTGATCGAGGCCCGTGGCCAGAAGTACATCGACGTCGACCTGACCGAGAGCCTGGACTGGGCACCGGTGCGCGAGCGCGTGCAAAAAGGTATTCGTAACTCGAACATCATGGCCATCGCGCCGACCGCGACCATCGCCAACATCACCGGCGTGTCGCAGTCCATCGAGCCGACCTACCAGAACCTGTACGTGAAATCGAACCTGTCGGGCGAATTCACCGTGATCAACCCGTACCTGGTCCGCGACCTCAAGGCCCGTGGCCTGTGGGACTCGGTCATGATCAACGACCTGAAGTACTACGACGGTTCGGTGCAGCAGATCGAGCGTATCCCGCAAGAGCTGAAGGACCTGTACGCCACCGCGTTCGAAGTCGAGACCAAGTGGATCGTCGATGCCGCCTCCCGTCGCCAGAAGTGGATCGACCAGGCCCAGTCGCTGAACCTGTACATCGCCGGCGCTTCGGGCAAGAAGCTGGACGTGACCTACCGCATGGCCTGGTACCGTGGTCTGAAGACCACCTACTACCTCCGTGCCCTGGCCGCGACCAGCACCGAGAAGTCGACCATCAACACCGGCAAGCTCAACGCCGTGTCGAGCGGCGGCGACAGCGCCCCGGTCCAGGCCGCGGGCCCTGCCCCGGTACCGAAGGCTTGCGCCATCGACGAGCCGGATTGCGAAGCCTGCCAATAAGGCCTTCGCAGCGCTGAGCTGAAGATGCCGCCTCAACCGCCCTCACGGGTGGCTGAGGCGGCATTTTTTTGCGCCCCGACATCCCCTGCGGGAGCGGTGCGTGGGAACGGCACGTGAGAGCGGGCTTGCCCCGCGATAGGGCCCCTACAGGCAATACACCCCCTAGGCCCTGACCAAGATCAAAACACCATATGTAGCGCCAAACAAAAAAAATCACACTACATATAGGATCTAATCCCATTTAGGGCTAGACTCTTACCCCGTGACGAACCACCGGTATCCAGTGAACGGAAGCACGTAATGCAGGTCGAAAATTTACCGCCTTGCGCCTCCTGCGCCGCCCCGATCCAAAGTGATTTCCGGTATACTTCGCGGCCCCAAAAAGGGATGAGCCAATGATCGACTGCGTGAAGCAAGCCCCCCCGGGCCACACCGCAGGTTTTATCGTTGCCGTACAGCTTCCAGGTGCCCTGCCCCCTCGCCCGAGTGCAGGCCAGGCGCCGACCCGAACACCTTCAAACGTGACGAGAGCCCGCTCTCATTGCTTGCCGCAGCGCCTGTTGGCGTCGCGCCGTACAGGCATCACTTCAAAATCCAACCGGTTGCCCCGCGCAACCCTCTAGCAGGAGCCAGGACCATGCTGAGCTGGGACGAATTCGACAAAGAAGACGGTGAAGTCGCCGCCAAAGGCAACACCCCCGCGCAGGCCGCAGCCGCCACCACCCTCGACAAGCTCGACAGCGCCGGCGGTGCCGCCGCCCTGGAAGCCCGTGCCGCCACCGCCGCCGACTCCGACGCCGTCAAGCGCGCCAAGGCTGCGCTGGACGCCCTGGATATCGCTGAAGGCCTGGCCGAGCTGGAAGGCTCCTCGGCCCGTGTCGCCGTTGACGAAAAGCGCATGATCAACTGCCGCGCCGACCTCAACCAGCTGGTACCGTTCAAGTACGACTGGGCCTGGCAGAAGTACCTCGACGGCTGCGCCAACCACTGGATGCCGCAAGAGGTCAACATGACCGCCGACATCGCCCTGTGGAAGAGCATGGACGGCCTGACCGAAGACGAGCGCCGCATCGTCATGCGCAACCTCGGCTTCTTCTCCACCGCCGACTCCCTGGTGGCCAACAACCTGGCCCTGGCCGTGTACCGTCTGATCACCAACCCCGAGTGCCGCCAGTACATCCTGCGCCAGGCCTTCGAAGAGGCGATCCACACCCACGCCTACCAGTACTGCATCGAGTCGCTGGGCATGGATGAAGGCGAGATCTTCAACATGTACCACGAGATCCCGTCGGTCGCGAAAAAAGCCGCCTGGGGCCTGAAGTACACCCGCGCCATCTCGGACCCGGAGTTCAACACCGGCACCGTCGAGACCGACAAAGAGCTGCTGCGCAACCTGATCGCCTACTACTGCGTACTGGAAGGCATCTTCTTCTACTGCGGCTTCACCCAGATCCTGTCCATGGGCCGCCGCAACAAGATGACCGGCGTCGCCGAGCAGTTCCAGTACATCCTGCGCGACGAGTCCATGCACCTGAACTTCGGCATCGACGTGATCAACCAGATCAAGATCGAGAACCCGCACCTGTGGGATGCCGCGATGAAGGAAGAGGCTACCCAGATGATTCTGCAGGGTACCCAGCTGGAGATCGAATACGCCCGTGACACCATGCCACGCGGCGTGCTGGGCATGAACGCGGCGATGATGGAGGATTACCTCAAGTTCATTGCCAACCGTCGACTGACCCAGATTGGGTTGAAGGAAGAGTATCCGGGGACTACCAACCCGTTCCCATGGATGAGCGAGATCATGGACTTGAAGAAGGAGAAGAACTTCTTTGAGACTCGGGTTATTGAGTATCAGACTGGTGGGGCGCTGAGCTGGGACTAATTTGTCCGGCCACTCCAGAAGGCTGCCCTCGGGCAGCCTTTTTTATTGCGTTCGCTTTCAAAGTGTTTGCGTGAGGGTCGAAAGGTGTTCGTCGGGGATCCTGTAGCGCCTACCAGATCGAGCGCCGCCCGCGCGGCGCATCGCGGCACAAGGCCGCTCCTACATCTGTTTCGGGCCAGTTTCTCCTGCGCCATCACCTGGTCCGCCTTGTTGGCACGACGCGGTTTCAGCGTGTGCCTTACCCCCGCCCCACATGACTCAAGACATGCACCAAGGCAGGCGCCGCCCCGCTAACAGGCATAACTGGCCCGAAACAGATGTAGAAGCGGCCTTGTGCCGCGATGCGCCGCGCGGGCGGCGCTCGATCTGATAGGCGCCACAAGGCTTTCGGCGAACACTTGGTGGCCCTCATGCAATAGCACTCAAATGCCCTCAAACATCTGATATCAAATCAAGAAACGCCCTACAGATTTGCCACTTTTTACCACCAGCAAATCACGCTAATTTCTCCAAGCGCTAAGAACGCTCACGCAGCGGAATCCCGTTCCCGTTAGAAACGGCTCTCCTGACTTTGGATAGCCCATCATGGACCACTACTCCACCACCCTCTTCACCCGCCACAACCGTCCCCTCCACACCCTCTGGCTCGAATCCCAGGCCTGGTTCTGCGCCCACGAACTCGGCCGGATGACCGGACGCTTCTTCGACGAACACTGCATCCGCAAGCTCGACCCGGACCAGCATCGCACCGTGCAGCTGCTGCGCTACGGCCAGTACAGCGAGACCACCATGGTCAGCGAGTCCGGGGCCTATACCCTGCTGGCCCATCATCACATTCCGGAAAACCGCCACCTGCGCCACTGGCTGACCCACGAGGTGGTGGCGGTGCTGCGCGATGGGCAGGACTCGGCGCTGGAAGACCTGCCGCGCCTGGGCAGGATGTGCTGGCCGGGTGGGCATACGGCGAGTCTGTTGTATTGGCAAAGTGAGCCTTGGGTACGGATGCGGGATATGCCGGTGGTGATGGCGGCGGAGAGGCCCGTGGTGGTGCCCGAGCGGCGCAAGCTGAGCTGGAAGGAATGTGCTCAGCGGGCGTTGCGGTTGCATGGGGTGGGGGATTGAAGATCCCCGTGTGTATTGCGGCCCAATGTCACGGAACAGTTCCGATTTAACCTCAAGCCTTGCGCGATCTTTGTAGGAGCGGCCTTGTGCCGCGAAAGGGCTGCGTAGCGGCCA